>NZ_LOVM01000001.1:0-171637 GCF_001523445.1 Burkholderia sp. ABCPW 11
GCAGCGCCGACCATTCGGTGATCGCGTTCATCTTGATCGTCTTCGCCTGCTCGTCGGTGAGCAGCGAAGCGTCGAACCTGTCCCACGGAATGTCCTTCTCCATGTCCCAGCGGACAGCTTCGAGCGATCTGAAAAGTTCCGGATAGAGCATCGTCGTCATCGTCGTCGCAACGCACTCGGCATCGGCGGTCACGCCGATTGCGTGGACGCCGGCGCGACCGCTTCGGCATCGGGCTCGCGGTCGTCCCGATCGTCGTCCACCGAGCGCGGCGACAGCCGGCCGCGCAGCAACGCGTAGTAGAACTGTCGATAGGTGCGGTGGTAATAGCGGATGCGCGGCGCGATCGCGCCATGCAGGTCGTGCAACCGCTCGATCGGCAGGCTCGGCATCATGTGATGCTCGACGTGATAGTTGTTGCCGTTCGTGAACCATGTCATGAACGCGTTGCTCTCGATCGTCCGCGTGTTGCGGAACGGGTCGGTGCTCGTCAGGTCGCAGCGGTAGTGCTCGGGCATCTCGACCAGCGCATGCACGGGCGCCGCGACGCACACGAGCGGCACGACCCACACCCAGACGGCGAACCAGATGTGCAGCGCGAACGACAGCGCGGCAAGCAGCGCGATCGCCGCGGCCATCAGCAGATAGTCGCGGCGAATCGCGCGCGACACGAGTGCGTTGTCGCCGAAGCGCGCGCCCGGCACGACGAGCTTCGCGACGTTCTTCGCGAACTGGATATAGTGCGCGGCCATCGACAGCCGCCACGCCCACAGCCCCACATTGACGACGGGGCTCGCGCCATACTGGTCGCCGTAGTCGAAGAACTCCTTGTTCTCCGGCGTGCCGAGCAACCGGTGATGGCGCAGGTGGCTGTCCTGGTACGCGTGGAACGACACGAGCATCGGCATGCCGAGCAGCACGCCGAACACCATGTTCAGGCGCTTGCTGCGGAACCCCTGGTAATGCAGTGCCTGGTGCTGCAGCTCGACGCCGTGCGCATACATCGCGCCGATCAGCAGGATGCCGACGATCTTCACGATCACGAGCGTCGACAGCGCGAACATCATCCCGTGCGCGACAAGCGCGACGTACACCGCCAGCTTCAGCGAGAAGACCACGCCGCTCGGGCGGCTCTTCATGTCTGCAACCGGTTTCGAGCGGGCAACAAGCGATGAGGTGACGGACAAGACGCTCTCCTTGAGCCGGACCCTGCCCGGCACGATGACGCGGCGACGCTGGCGCGCTGCCGGGATGCAATTCTTCTGTGAGTCGATGTTTCGGACAAGCGAATTTTCCGAACGCATTGCATGACGCCTGCGCATGAGCGAACCACATCGTGAACTAGACGACCGGTCGAATGAGACCGACCAGTCACCTCGCGCCCCGAGCACGCTAATCATGCGAATAAGGAACCTGCGCCGGCCTTCGTGGATGCGCTCCGCTCATGCATAGCCTGCATAGATTCCGTTTGTCGCAGCGGATCGATCCGGCAAGAATCCACCTCACTCGACGAACGGCGCCGCCGGCACCGTGGCGCGAGCGGCCGTGTTCCTCAAGGGGAGAACCCTCGTGACGAAGTACGCATCCACCATTCATCGCCTGATCGAATCGCTCGAGGACGTCGCGGGCGCCATGCATCGCATGACGTTCGTCGACGACGCGGGCCACGAAGCCGGCATCACGTACCGGCGCTTCGCGGAAGAGGTGTTTCGCCAGGCCGGTGCGCTGCGCGAGCTCGGTGTGCGCGAGAACGATCTGGTGATGCTCGCGCTGCCCGCGTCGGTCGAGCATGCGGCCGCGATGATGGCCTGCGTGATGACGGGCGCATTGCCCTGCACCGTGCCCGTTCCCGCGCGGCGTGCAACGGCCGGACGGCAGGTGGCGGACGTCGCGTGCGAGTTGTACCGGCCGCGCATCGTCGTTGCCGCGGATGCGCAGGCCGCGGCCTGGCACGATGCGGCGTTTCCCGCGGCGTCCACGCGCGTCGTCGATCTCGCGATGCTGTCGAGCGCCGCGGATGCCGGCACGCGAGCGCTGATCAGCGCGAAGAGCGGCCGCGATCCGCATCATGTCCAGCTCACGTCAGGTTCGACGTCGCATCCGAAGGCCGCGGTGCTCAGCCACGAGAACGTGATCGCGAACGTGCTCGGCATCGGCGGGTCGGTGCGCTTCGATATCGCGGCCGGCGACGGCACCGCATCGTGGCTGCCGCTCTATCACGACATGGGGCTGCTCACGCTGCTGTCGAACCTCCACTACCGCGCACCGCTGCTGATGATGCAGCCGAACAGCTTCATCCGGAATCCGCTCGGCTGGCTCAAGCGCATCGCGTCGGTGCGCGCGACGACGACGTCGGTGCCGACCTTCGCGCTGCGCTATTGCGTGCGCCGCTTCAACGCCGCCGCGATGGACGGCGTCGATCTGTCCGCGTGCCGCAATATCTTCATCGGCGGCGAACGCGTCGACGATGCGACGCTGCGCGATTTCGCCGCGACGTTCGCGCCGTATGGCCTGGCGGCGTCGGCGCTGCAACCGTGCTACGGGATGGCCGAATCGACGCTCGCGGTATCGATGCACCGTGCATGGCACGAAGGCGCGGTCGACGGCGCACCGTACGTGATCGCCGACACGCTCGACCGGCGCGCGCTGATCGAGCGCCGCGACGCGCAGCCGGCCGCCGCGAACGACGGCCACGAGACGGATACCGAAGCGGACACCGAAACGGTGCTCGCGATGGGCACGCCGATCGACGGGATGGCGTTCCGCATCCTCGACGACGGCGACCACGCGCTGCCGAACCGTGCAGTCGGCGAAGTCGCGATCCGCGGCACGTCGGTGATGCTCGGCTACCTGAACCCCGACGACGGCACGATCGCCGCGCCGCTGACGGCCGACGGCTGGTTCCGCACCGGCGACATCGGCTACGTCGCGGACGGCCAGCTGCATATCCTCGGCCGCAAGAAGGAAGTGATCATCATTCGCGGCAGCAACTATTTTCCGCACGAGATCGAGGAAGCGCTGGCGTCGCACGGCGCGCTGCGCAAGAGCACGTGCATCGCGTTCGGTCTGCCCGATCCGGAAACCGGCACCGAACGGCTGGTCGTCGCGATCGAGGCGCGGCCCGTCGACGCCACGCCGCAAACGCGCTCGGAGTGCCAGCAGCTGCTCGCGTCGCGCATCGGGTTCGCCGCGCAGGATCTGTGTTTCGTCGAGCCCGGCTCGCTGCCGCGCACGACGAGCGGCAAGCTGCAGCGCCTGAAGTGTCGCGATCTCTATGCGAACGGCGCGTTGCCCGTGATTCCCGCGTCGGCCGCCGTCGAAACGGGCCAGGGAGCGTTCGCATGACGGCCGCGTCGCCTGGCCCCGTGCTCGAACTGCGCGACGTCACCCGCGTGTACGAGGGCGCGGGCCGCGTCGTCGCCGTACGCGGCGCGACGATCTCCATCGGCCGGCGCGACGTCGTCGCGCTCGTCGGCCCGTCGGGCAGCGGCAAAAGCACGCTGCTCAACCTCGCCGGCTTTCTCGACGTGCCGAGCAGCGGGGAACGCTGGCTCGAAGGCCGCCGGATCGACGACGCGCCGGACACGCTCGAACGGATTCGCCGCGAACGCATCGGCTTCGTGTTCCAGCAATTCAACCTGATTCCGGTGATGTCGGCGCTCGAGAACGTCGAGCTCGGCTGCTTCGCGTGGGGCACGCCGCGCACGCGGCGCGAACGCGCCCGCGCGATGCTCGACGCGGTGGGGCTTGCCGCGCGCGAACGACACCGCCCCGGCGAACTGTCGGGCGGCGAGCAGCAGCGCGTCGCGCTGGCCCGCGCGCTCGCCAAGGAGCCGGCGATCGTGATCGCGGACGAGCCGACCGCGAGCCTCGACAGCGCCAACGCGCGGGCGGTCGCCGAGCTGATCCTCGACACCAACCGCACGCTGGGCACCGCCTTTCTGATTGCGTCGCACGACGATCGTCTGTGCGCGCACCTGCCGCGCCGCATCGAGATGCGCGACGGCGTACCGGGAGTGAATCGTGAACTGGTCGACGTTTGCGTGGCGTAACCTCTGGCGCAACCGGCGCCGCACCGTGCTGACGATGGCGATGATCGGCGTCGCCGCGTTTGCGTCGAGCCTCGCGCTCGGCTACGTGATCGCGACGTTCGACGCGGTGCGCGAAGGGTCGATCGACAGCGGCGTCGGCCATGTGCAGGTGTTGCATCACGGCTATCTCGACCTGATCGGCGAACGGCCGCTGCAGTACGGGCTGACCGCCGACGAGCAGGCTGCCGCGACGCGCGCGATCGCCGCGCTGCCCGGCGTCGCGACGACCGCGCGCGGCATCGACTTCGACGGGCTCGTATCGAACGGCGATCTGAGCTACGGCTTCGTCGGCGAAGGGATCGAGCCGAACCGCGAGCCGCCCGGCTTCTTCGACTATCACACGGTGCTGTCGGGCCGCTATCTGTCGCCGACGCATGCGGGCACCGAAGTCGTCGTCGGCGCCGAGCTCGCGCGCAAGCTCGGCGTGCACGTCGGCTCGGTCGTGCAACTGATGGCGTCGACCGCGCACGGCGGCATCAACGCGACCGACGCGCAGATCGTCGGCGTGATGAGCACCGGCAACAAGGACGTCGACGAACGGATCGTCGACGTGACGTTCACGGCCGCGCAGGCGCTGCTGCGCACCGACCGCGCGTCGCGCATCGCGGTGTTCCTGTCGAATACCGCTCACACGCCGGCCGCCGCCGCGACACTGCGCGCCGCGCTGCCGACGCTCGACGTGCGGACCTGGGACCAGCTCGTGTCGCTCTATCACCAGGTCGTCGCGCTGTACAAGAACCAGTTCTCGGTATTCGGCGCCATCCTCTGCGTGACGATCCTGCTGTCGATGAGCAACTGGATCCTGATGAGCATCGTCGAGCGGCGCCGCGAGATCTCGACGCTGCGCGCGCTCGGCGTGCCGGCCGCCACGGTGCGCGGCGTGCTGATCCAGGAAACCGCGCTGCTCGGCCTGCTCGGCGCGGCCGCCGGCATCGCGCTCGCGCTGCTGACGATGGTCGCGCTCAATCACGCGCAGATCCACCTGCCCGCGCCGCCCGGTCGCGTGAAACCGATCCTGCTCGAATTCACCGTGTCGCCCGCAGCCGAGGCCGCCGTCGAAGCCGCGTTCGTCGTGCTCGGCGTGGCCGCGGCACTGCTCGCGACGCTCGGGCTCGCGAAACGCAACATCCTCGAAGGACTCGCCCCATGAATCGCATTCGCGTAACGTTCGCCGCGCTCGTCGCATGCGCGCCGCTCGCCGCCCACGCAGCCGACGTGCCGACGGCCCAGACCATGCTCGCCCGTGCCGACGCTTACCGCAGCACGGCCGCCGACACGCAGACGAACATCCGGATCACCAACGAAGTCGGCGGACAATCCGGCGACGCGACCCGCTATCTCGTCTACACGCGCGGCAACGGCGACACGCTCGCGCTCACGCGCAGCGGAGAAAACGACGGCCAGAAATATCTCGCGACCACGCGCGGGCACTGGTTCTATGTGCCGAACACGCGCAGCGCGGTGCGCATCAACGGGATGCAGCGACTGCAAGGCGAGGTCGTGATCAGCGACATCACGCGCACGCACTGGGCGGACAGCTATCGCGCGACGGCGGCTCCGGGCACGACGCCGATCGACGGCAAGCCGGCCACCGAGCTCGACCTGACCGCGACCGACCCCGACAACGTCTACCCGACGATCAAGCTGTGGGTCACGCCCGATACCGACGTGCCGGTGCGCGCGCAGTTCTTCCTCGCGAGCGGCCTGCTGTTTCGCAGTGCGGATTTTTCCGCGCCGGTCGACGCGAACGGCCGCAAGGTGATCCGCAAGATCACGTATCGCAACGAGGTCGAGAAGCAGCGCGCGAGCGTCGTCGACATCCTCGACGGCCAGCCGCGCAAGATTCCGTCGGGCTGGTTCAACCCCGACACGCTCGCCGATGGTCAATGAGTACGACGCCGATGCCGACGCCCATCGTGACCGCCTCCGTTCATCGTCCGGCCGGGCCAGCCGCAACTGGCCGGGTATCGCGCTCGCCATCCCGCTCGCGCTCGGCTGCACGCTCGCGCATGGAGAATCGCTGATGGATCAGCTCGGCACGCTCAACGGTATCGGCTACGCGCGCTCCGTCGACAGCATGGACGGCCGTGCGCTGCTCGGCCGCCTGATCGGCGACTCGCCGCGCAATCTGCAGGAAGCCGGCCTGCTCGCACGCATCGACGGCGAAAACCTGTTCGCGAACGCGCGCGTCGTCGCCAGTAATCATTCGCTCGGCGCGCAAGCGAGCCGCTTCAACGAAGCCGGCGTGCGCTACGCGTTCGACAACGGCATCACGCTCACGGCCGGCAAGCGGATCGACGCGCTCGACACGTCGCAGGCGTTCTTCCCGCTCGGCTTCTTCCAGAAACGGGCCGCGACGGCCGACATCTACGACCGCTACGGCGACGTCGAAGGCACGCCGCTCGTCGAAGCGAAATGGGCCGGCGAGCAGACCACGCTGCAGTTCATCGCCGGCGAGAACCGCACGCTGCGCAACGACGTCGACAACCGCGACGTCGAAGGCGCGACGCAGCTCGTGCGCGGCGCGTACAACTGGTCGGGCGGCTCGGCCGCCTTGCTCGCCGGCCGTCACGCGGGCCGCGGCGGCGCCGGCGCGACGCTGTCGTTCGACGTCGCGCGCTCGAACACCGTCTATGCGGGCGCCTGGCTCGAACGCGGCACGACGCGACCGCTGCCGGCCTTCATCGCGGACGGCACGCCGCTCGATTCGGCGGCCGCGTACGACGCCGTCGATCGCCGCAACGATCGCCAGATCATGTGGCGCAGCGCGGTCGGCATGCAGAGCGCGCTGCCCGGCAACCTGTCGCTGATCGTCGAGTGGTCGCACGACGAAGCGCGTTACGACGCCAGCCAGTGGCGCCGGATGGTCGGCGCGGTGCAGGCGAACAACGCGCTGCTGCCCGTCGCGCCCGGCGCCGCGCTGGCGGGCCTCGGCGGCACGGCCAACTTCGTGAGCGTCGACGGCAGCCTGCGCGACTATCTGTTCGCGCGGCTCGGCAAGAAAATCGGCCGCGTCGAGTATTCGCTGCGCGGCGTCTATTCGCCGCAGGACAAGGGCCTGCTCGCGATCGCGCAGGTCGTCGCCGACGTGAACAAGCGCGTGAGCGTCGACGTCGCCGTCACGCGCGCATTCTCCGACAGCCAGTCCGAGTACCGGATGGTCGGTCTCGGCACCCGTATCGACGCCGCCGTGCGCGTGCGTTTCTGACAGGAACCCTGCCATGTCCACGCTTTCCGTTCCCGCTTCGACCGCCACGCCGCCCTCTCCGCCACTGCTGCGCGTGGCCGACCAGGCCGCGTATCCGGTGCTGCGCCACCTCGACAATCTCGACACGATCGGCGCCCCGCCGCGTGCGGCGGCCCGGCTGGTCGAAGCCGCCGCCGTGCGGCTGCTCGACAGCGAGATGGTGATCGCGCTGCGTGCGTCCACACCGGACGTGCTGCCCGATGCGTCCGCGTCGACGCCGCTTCGGCACGACGAGGCGCCGCTCACCGAAGCGCTGCTCGAACAGATCGGCCGCGAAGGGTTTCATCACCTGTTCAAGCCGTTCATGCGCGCGTTCATCCGCATCATGTTCGGGCTGTTCTTCTCGGACGACCAGAACCGCCGCGCATGCGAGTGCATCGACGCCGGCCACAACTTCGCGTTCCTGATGAGCGACGGCGGCGGCCCGACGCTCGCCGCCTGGCGCACCGTCGTACGCAGCGACGACAACGGGCTCGCGCTCACGGTCGACAAGGTGTGGGGCATCGAGGCGCACCGCGACTGCATGGCCGTCGTCGCGGCACGCCTGCCGGGTGTGATGTTCCCGGCCGCTTATCTCGTGTGGCCCGACGAGTACCGAAAGCTGACACGCGCGACCTGCGGCGCGCCGTTCCTCGCGGGCAACCTGCAGCTCGCGAACGTCGCCGGCCAGGTGCGCATCGCCGCCGAGGATCGCTTGCGGATCGGCGGCCCGACCGTGTTCAACAAATACCTGACCGTCGTGCGGCCGTACTTCGTCCGCGCGTTGATGGCGCACGTCGGCTGGCTCGAACGGACCGGCCGCGTCGAGCTCGACGCCGACGCACGCGCGGTGCACCGCTTCATCGCGGACGCCGCGCGCAACCAGACCGACGACGCGCACTACAGCTTCGGCAAGGTGCAGCGCGTGCTCGCGATCAAGCTGCTGTCGAACGAGTTCCTGAGCGCGCTCGTCCGCGACGGCAAGGTGCCGCTGTTCGACGACCAGCGCGACCTGCTGGCGTTTTCGAAGATGGAAGGCAGTTCGTACCGTTGTTATCACGAGCTTCGCAAGAGCCTGCGCTGCGAAGCCGGCAGTTGACCCACGCGACAGGCCGATCGATCCCGATCAATCCAACTCAACTCCAGGAGCTCCCCTCATGACGACCCAGAACGTTCCGGCCGACGCGCTCGACATCCTGTCCCGCGAAGTCGCGAAGATCCTCAACGTCGAAACCGTCGACACGGACGCCGGCATCGGCGAACTCGGCATCGATTCGCTGAACATCGTCGAGCTGATCGTGTTCTGCGAACAGCTTTACGGTTCGATCGATCCGGAAGCGCTGAACATCACGCAATACACGACCCTGCAGCAGCTCGACGCGCAACTGCGCCGCCAGCAGCACGCGGCCTGATACGGCGATGCTCGCGCCCCTTGCCCCCGCGGCGGCCGTCGTCGTCCAGCCGGCCCCGGCGACCGCGCTGACCGTGCAGGCGCTCGCGTACCGACGCGTCGCGCCGTCGCGCGACGGCGCGGCCGTGCCGCTCGACGACACGGCCCGCGCGATCGGCGCACTAGCGTGTGCCGAACGCGAGCGACTGTGCGGCGCGATCGCCGCGGACGACTACGTGGTCAGCTCGACGATCCTGTCGATGCTGCTGATGAACGACTCGCCGCAGCATCGCGTGTTCGCGCAGGCGCTCGCCGGTACGAACGACTACACGCCCGACTGGATGACGTGCTCGTACGAGTGCGCGGGCTGGGGCTACGTGCTGCGCCGCACGCTCGCGACCGCGGCCGAGACCGGGCCGCGCACGCTGCTGCTGCAGATCGTCGACATCGACGTGCACGGCTATACGTACTGGCACGGCAATCCCGCCTGGGGGCGCTCGGGCTTCGGCGTCTGCACGCTGCTCGTCGACGTCGGTCGCGAACCGGCGCAGTCGGTCGTCGCGGACGCCGCGCCGCCGGCCAGCGCGGTCGTGCGGCTCGGTCGCGACATCCGCACGTTCTGCGCGGCGCGCCCCGGGCTGCATGCGGCGCTGCCGTTCTTTCCGGCCACGTCGCGCCGCGCACTGCTCGCGTCGGTCGGCAAGACGCCGCTGCTGCCGGACGGCCACGGCCTGTTCGGTCATGCGTTCGGCAGCGACCCGTGGCTGTCGGTGCTGCTCGCGCACCGCGACGGCGACACGCCGCGCCGCGCGGCCGTCTGCTCGCTCGCGCTGAACGGCTATTACGCGATCGCCGACGTCGCGTTCGCGCCGGACGCGACGTTCTCTCTCGACGGCGAGGCGTGACATGGTGCGGCCCGTTCACTTCACGTACCGGATCGCGCGCGACGCCCGGCAGCCGGTTGCGGTCGCGGCCAGCGCATACCGGATGCCGCTCGACACGCCGGCCGACTACGCACGCGCCGCGCTCGCGGAAGCGGCCGGCGATGCGTATGACGCCGGCAATACGTACGACGTGGCCGGCGGCGAACGCCGCGTGCTGCTCGACCACGTGCAGTATTTCGCATTCCTCGCGGAAATCACGGCGCGGATACGCAGCGCCGTGCACCCGGACGCGCGCCTGTTCATCGAAGTCTGTGCGCCGTATTTCGGCGCGCTGCCGGCCGAACTGCTCGCGCCGCACGTGCTGCTCGGCGTGCACCTGTACGACGAAGCGCTGCGCGACGCCGCGCGCGGCGCGCCGGTCGTCTGGATCGGCGACCGCATCCTGCGCGATGCGGAATTCGCCGGCGACAACCGCGTGTGCTGCGCAATCTGGCCCGCGCGTCTCGCCGATGCGTTCGACGCGCAACTGCGCGGCGCGTGGCCGGCCTATGCGATCCGGCTCGACCCGCACCCGGGTGCGTCGCGCGCCGCCGCTCCGTTCATCGATTCCGTCCATCATTCCGGCGCCGCCGCGCGGCCGGGGAGACCCTGATATGAATGACACGCTTACCGTGATGCAGGACACGGCCGATATCCGCTGGTCGATGCCCGTCGACGCGCTGATGTCGAACGACTACGCGCTGCGCGAAGAGGCGCTGAACCGGCTGTACGAGAAGGCGAAGGCCGCGCAGTGGGATGTCGCGACCGACGTCGACTGGCGCCACGACCTCGACCCGGCGAATCCGCTCGGCATGCCCGACCCGACGCTCCTGATCTACGGCACCGAGCTGTGGGGCAAGCTCGCCGACGCCGACAAGCGCGAGGTGCGCCATCACGCGCAGGGCTGGCTGCTGTCGCAGATCCTGCACGGCGAGCAGGCCGCGCTGATCTGCGCGTCGAAGCTCGCGTCGGCCGAGAGCGGCCTGAGCGCGCGGCTGTGCGCGGCCGCGCAGATGATGGACGAAGCGCGCCACGTCGAGGCGTACGCGAAGCTCGTCAACGAGAAGCTCGACGTCAGCTACCCGATGAGCCGCTCGCTGAAGGGGCTGCTGCACGACACGATCACGAGCAGCGCGCTCGACATGACGAACCTCGGGATGCAGGTGCTGGTCGAGGGCATCGCGCTGTCGATCTTCCAGAGCGTCGTCGCGTACAGCACCGATCCGTTCGTCAAGGACCTGTTCTTGCGGATCCAGCGCGACGAGGCGCGTCACTTCGCGGTCGGCCGGATCACGCTGTGCCGCGTGTACGCGGAGATGAGTGCGCACGAGCTGCGCGAGCGCGAGGAATTCATCTGCGAAGGCGCGGCCGTGCTGTACGAGCACCTGTGCGCGGACGACATCTGGGAACCGATGGGGCTGTCGAAGCGCGAATGCAGCGCGATGGTGCGCGAATCGCCGGTGTCGAGCTCGATCCGCCGCTCGATCTTCCGGCGCCTCGTGCCGACGATCCGCGAGATGGGCCTGCTCACGCCGACCGTGCAGGCGACCTTCGAAAAGCTCGACGTCCTCGACTACGCGGCGATGCCGCTCAACTGACATGACGATGCCCTCCCCCCACGCATCCCGCGACGCCGGCTTCTGGATCGGCGTCGACGCGGTGGCCTACGAGCTGCCGGGCCCGCCCGTCGATATCGAGGCCTGGGCCGCCGAGCGCGACTATCCGGCGCAGCGGGCGGCCGCGATCGCGCAGTCGGGCAGCCGCTATTTCCATATGGCACTCGACACGAGCGAGACCGATCTCGCGATCGCGGCCGTCGGCCGGCTGCTCGACACCGCGCGCGTGCATCCGTCCGACGTCGGCGCGATCGTGCACGTGCACACGCAGCAGTTCAGCGTGCCGCCAGCGCCGCGCAGCCTGCCGCATGAAGTGGCCGCGCAATTCGGCATCGAGCCGCTGTGGCTCGGCTCCGTCGCGCAACTGAACTGCGTGTCGGTCGCGGCCGGCATCGAGACCGTGCGCGCGCTGATGCGCCGCCATCCGCAGCTCGATGCGGCGCTCGTCGTGTCGTCCGACCGCGTGTACGGCGAGGATTACCGGATGCGGCAGATGACGGGCGTGCAGTGCGACGGAGCGGCCGCGATGCTGATCGCGCGCAACAGCACGAAGAACCGGCTCGGCGGCATCGCGATCGAGACGCACGCGAAATGGCATCGCGGGTCGGACACCGTCGCCGCGAACGAGGCCGACCTGATCATGATGGAGTGGCCGTACACGCGCCGCGCGATCGACGCGGCCGTCGCGCTCGAGCCGCATGCGCTCGACGCATACGATCTCGTGCTGCCGCACAACGCCGATCTGCCCGGCTGGAACGCGCTGTGCCGCGCGATGCGCGTGCCGGCCGAGCGGCTGTATGCGGAAAACATCCATGCGCGCGGCCACGCGTGCTGTTCGGATTTTCCGATCAACCTGGCCGACGTGGGGCTCGATGCACTCGCGCGCGGCCGGCGCGTGCTCGGCGTGATGCAGTCGAACTGCGGCGCGTATGCGGCCGCCACGCTTCATCCGGTAGGTCGCCATGACGCCTGAGCGCCCGCTTCCGCCCGCCGGCGACTACGCATGGATCGCCGACCTGCGCACGCCGTGCTACGTGTACGAGCCGGACGTCGCGATCGCCCGCTACCGGTCGCTGAAGGCGCGGCTCGGCACGCGGCTGATCGTGTCGCTGAAGGCGAACCCGAACCAGGACATGCTCGCGCGTTGCGCGCATGCGTACGAGGACGGCGTCGAACTCGCGAGCCGCGGCGAACTCGACGCGGTGATCGGCCGGATCAGGACGCCGCGCTACCTGAACAATCCGTCGATGGACGAGATGTTCATGCGCGCGGGGCTCGCGTCGCGCTGCCATTTCGTGCTCGACAACCCGGACGCGGTCGCGCGTTTCGTGCCGCTCGCGCGCGAAGCGGCGGCCGGCGGCAGCACACCCGGCGCGGTGCTGCTGCGCGTGAACGCCGGCGCGCTGGCAGGCGTCCACGCGAAGGCACTGTGGCACGACCACTTCGGGATGACGCCGAACGAGGCGCACGACGCGGTGCGCACGCTCGCGGCCGCCGGCCTGCCCGTGGCCGGGCTGCACGTGTTCTCCGGCCCGCATTCGTTCATCCGCCAGGACGCGACGCAGCCCGACACGCTCGTGCTGCCCGAATTGCTCGCGGCGCTGGCCCGCGATCTCGCGCCGGCCAACGGTGCGCCGCTCGGCGCGCTGAGCCTCGGCGGCGGCTTTGCCGACGATCACCCGGGCGATGCCGCGTTCGAACGCTATGCCGCCGCGCTCGCGCCGCTGGCCGGCCGGTATTCGCTCGCTCACGAATCCGGCCGCGCGATCTTCGCCGATGCGGGCGTGTTCGCGACGCGCGTCGTCGCGGTGAAGGCGTGGCAGGACCGCA
The DNA here is from genome assembly GCF_001523445.1 of Burkholderia sp. ABCPW 11. Lineage (NCBI taxonomy): Bacteria > Pseudomonadati > Pseudomonadota > Betaproteobacteria > Burkholderiales > Burkholderiaceae > Burkholderia > Burkholderia sp. ABCPW 11. The sequence goes on from NZ_LOVM01000001.1 coordinate 13,075, forward strand.
CGATCGCCGTCTGCGACGGCGGCCTGTCGCATGCGTTCCTGCTCGCGCAGACCGAATCGGTGATGCGCCGCCTGGCCGCGCCGTCGCTCGTGCGCCGCGCACCCGCGCCTGCGCCTCGCGGCGTGCCGACGCTTTACGTCGGCAGCACCTGCAGCCGCGCGGACGTGATCGGCCGCGACGACACGGGCGCGCCGCCCCAGGTCGGCGACATCGCCGTGTTCGCACGGTGCGGCGCGTATCACCGCACGTACTCGATGGCGCATTTCCTGTCCCACGAAGCCGCGCACGTGTACGTGCGGCCGGCCTAGACCTTCCAGAGGAGCCGATCATGAACGCATTGATCAGCATCGCCGACCTGCTCGAACACGGCGCGCAGCGCTGGCCGCAGCGTCCGGCGTATGCCGACGGCGGCGGCACACTGACTTACGACCAGCTCGCCCGCGCGGTCCGGCGCGCCGCCGCCGTGCTGGCGGCGCGCGGCGTGCAGCCCGGCGAACGCATCGCGATCTACGCGCCGAAGCGCATCGAAACCGTGGTCGCGATGCTCGCGGCCAACGCACTCGGCGCGATCTTCGTGCCGGTCAATCCGCAGTTGAAGGAAGCGCAGATCGAACATATCGTCGCCGACAGCGGCGCCGCGCTGTTCGTGACCGGCGCGCAGCGGCTCAAGCGCCTGCCGGCGCTCGCCGCGCTCGTCGGCGAACGCGTGATGCTGATGGAGGCACTGGCCGATGCGATCGACTCGCCCGGCACCGACACGCCGGCATCGGCAACGGCCGCCGCCGGCCGCCCGGTCGACGACGATCCGGCCGCGCTGCTCTACACGTCCGGCTCGACCGGCAAGCCGAAAGGCGTCGTCGTGTCGCACCGCAACCTGGTGTCGGGCGCGTTCAGCGTCGCCGCGTACCAGGGGCTCGCCGAAGACGACGTCGTGCTCGGCGTGCTGCCGCTCAGCTTCGATGCGGGCCTGAGCCAGCTCACGACCGCGCTGGCGTCCGGCGCGTGCTATACGCCGCTCGACTTCCTGCAGCCGGCCGAAGTGCCGCGCCATTGCGACGCGTTCGGCGTCACGTCGATCACCGGCGTGCCGCCGCTGTGGATGCAACTCGCGTCCGCCGGCTGGAGCGACGCCGCGCGCACGCGGATCCGCCGCTTCGCGAATACCGGCGGCCATCTCGCGACGCCGCTGCTGCACCGTCTGCAGGCGCTGTTCACGCATGCGTCGCCCTACCTGATGTACGGGCTCACCGAGGCATTCCGCTCGACGTACCTCGCACCGGCCGACGCGGCGCTGCGCCCGACCTCGATCGGCAAGGCCGTGCCGAACGCGGAAATCCTCGTGCTGCGCGCGGACGGCAGCGAATGCGCGGCCGACGAACCCGGCGAACTCGTGCATCGCGGCGCGTTCGTCACGCTCGGCTACTGGAACCGGCCCGAGCTGACCGCGCAGCGCTTTCGCCCGCTGCCGCGCCGGCACGGCGAGATCCCGCGCCCGGACGTCGCCGTGTGGTCCGGCGACATCGTGCGGCGCGACGCGGACGGCTACCTGTATTTCGTCGCGCGCGGCGACGACATGATCAAGACGTCCGGCTATCGCGTAAGCCCGACCGAGGTCGAGGACGTGCTGTTCGCGTTGCCGCACATCCGCGAGGCCGCCGTGTTCGGCGTGCCGCACCCGGCGCTCGGCGAAGCGATCGCCGCGTGCGTCGTGTCGACGCTCGACGCCGCCGCCTGCCGCGCCGACATCGCGCGGGCGTGCCGCGACGCGTTGCCCACCTACATGAACCCGCTCGTCGTCGAGTCGCTGCCGGCGCTGCCGCGCAACCCGAACGGCAAGATCGACCGGCCGGCGCTGAAAGCGCAGTATCGCGACGCATTCGCGCGCCCGAACCTCGAGGAGACCGCCGCATGACCCTGTCGACGCTCGATGAAACCTGTATCGGCGCGCCCCGCGTCGCCGCGCCCGGCACGCTCGCGTTGTCCGGCGGCGTCGTGGTGCTGCCGCCCGCCGTCGTGTTCAGCGCGATCCAGGCGCAGGAGCGCCATCCCGGCTACCGGCACCTGCTGCTGCCGCAGGCGCGCTTTGCGCGGCCGCGCGGCACGGGCGCGCTGACGCCCGACGAAGGCACGCGCCTCGCGCCGGGCGGCCGGCCCGCGCTGCGCGTCGCGCCGCCCGGGCGTAGCCTCGCCGATCTGGCCGCCGATGCCGCGCTCGACCTGCGCGATCAGCTCGGCTCCGGCGCGCTTGCGCGCACGACGCACGTGATCGTCGCGAGCTGCGCACTCAACGAAGGCATCGGCGACTCGGTCGTCGGCCGCATGCAGTACGAACTCGGGCTGCAGCGCGTGACGCCGTTCGCGCTCGGCCAGAACGGCACGCTCGGCTGGTATTCCGCGCTGATGCTGCTCGACGGGCTGCTCGACGAAGGCGACCAGGCGCTCGTGATCCTCAGCGACAAGTGGCTCTATCCGTTCTTCCGCCAGTTCGGCGACCTGGTCGGCTACGGCGACGCGGCCGCGGCACTGCTCGTCTCGCGCGCGGGCCCGGCGCCGGAGCCGGCCGCGTGGGGCGGCGTCCGGGCGGTCGCGCTCGAATTCGGGCCATCGATCGCCGATCCGTGGGCCGATGCGCCGGTCACGCTGCGCGACACGCTCGCGCCGGTCGCCGCCCGCGCGATCCGCCGCGCGCTCGAGCAGGCCAACCTGCGCGCGAGCCAGATCGACTGGTGTGTGCCGCCCGGCTTCGATCCCGGCTTCGCGGCGCGCGTGGCCGACGCCGCGTCGATTCCGGTCGCCGCGCGCATCCAGCACGACGGATCGGGCCATCTGTCGTCCGCCGAATCGGCCGCCGCGCTGATCCGGCTCGCGGGCGCGCTGGACGAAGGCGAACGCCGCACGGTGCTCGTGTGGGACGCGGCGCTGCACGGCGCGGCGGCCGCGGCCGTCGTCGATCTGGCCGGCGGCCTCGACGCCGCGCTCGATATCGAAGGAGACGCATGATGAGCGCATACAAGGTCAGCCTGCGCGAACTGCGCTTCTTTCTGTGGGAACTGTTCGAGGCCGACCGGCACTTTCTCGAACATGGGCCGTACAGCGCGCACGACCGCGCGTCAGTGGATGCGCTGCTCGAACGCGCACGCGATTTCGCGCTCGACCTCGGCCGCAGCTACCAGCAGGCCGACGTCGAGGGCTGCACGCTGCTCGACGACGGCCAGGTACGGATTCCTTCGCATTTCCACGCGCTGTGGGCGCGCTTTCGCGACGAGTGGTCGAACACGCTGTTCGGCACCGCGCACGGGCTGCCGCCGATCGTCACGCAGATGATCTACGAGATGTTCATGGGCGCGAATCCGTCGTTCATGACCTACGGCGGCTTCACGCGCCCCGCGATCAAGCTGCTGCAGATGCACGGCACGCCGCACCAGAAAGCGCTCGTCGCGCCGCTCGAAGCGTACCGCTGGGATGCGTGCTTCTGCGCGACCGAGCCGCAGGCCGGCACCGACCTCACCGCGGTCGCGCTGCGTGCGACGCCGCTCGAACGCGACATCTACGCGATCGACGGCGAGAAAGTCTATATCTCGGCCGGCATGCACGAGCTGACGGAGAACACGCTGTACTTCGTGCTCGGCCGCATCGACACGGCGTCGCCGGATTCGTTCTCGCTGTCGTGCCTCGTCGTGCCGCGCTTCTGGCCCGACGAGGCAACCGGCGAGCTGCAACCGAACCACGTCGACTGCATCGGCCTGCCGCGCAAGATGGGGCTGAAGGGTTGCGCGAACACGCACCTCGTGTTCGGCGCGAACGGCACGACCAAGGGCTGGCTGCTCGGCGGCCGGCGCAACGTCGGGTTGCTGCAGTTGATGCCGCTGATGAACCAGGCGCGGATGAGCACCGGAATGTTCGGCGTCGGCGTCGCGTCGAGCGCGTACCTGCATGCGGTCGAGTATGCGGGCCGCCGGCTGCAGGGCCGGCCGATCGAGCGCGCGTCGAACACGAATGCCGCGCGCGTCGCGATCGTCGAGCACGCGGACGTGCAGCGCATGCTGGTCGACATGAAAAGCCGCGTCGACGGCTGCCGGGGGCTGCTCGGCAAGCTCGCGGCGACCGCGACGCGCGCGGCGATGCTCGAAGCGACGCCCGACGCCGACCCGGCCGAGATCGAACGCCATCGCAAGCTGCAACTGCTGCTGACGCCGATCTGCAAGGCGTTCATCTCCGACCAGGCGTGGCGCATCTGCGAGACGGCGATCCAGGTGCACGGCGGGCTCGGCTACACCGACGCGAGCCCCGTCGAGCAGAACGCGCGCGACGTGAAGATCCTGTCGATCTGGGAAGGCACGAACTACATCCAGGCGCAGGACCTCGTGCGCGACAAGCTCGGCTTCGGCCGTCATTCGCGGCTGATCCAGTACTACCGCGACGAACTCGACGCATTCCTCGCCCATCAGCATCAACCCGGCACGCATGCGGAGCTGCGGCCGCTGTTCGATGCGCTGCGTGCGGGCGCCGACCGGATCGCCGCCGCGCTCGACGACATCGCGCGCGACGTGCAGGACGGCCACACGCATCGCAGCAGCCAGTTCTACACGCGTTTCCTGGAGATGTTCGGCGTGGTCACGTCGGCGTGGGTGCTGCTCGAATCGGCGACGATCGCCGCGCGCCGGCTCGACGCGCCCGAAACGGCCGACGTGCCGGCCGAGCTCGCGTTCTATCGCGGCAAGTTGAAAAGCGCGCGCTACTACTTCGCGAACGTGCTGCCCGTCGTCGACCAGCACGCGGCCGTGATCGCCGCGATGGCGCACGCGGCGATCAGCGTCAGCAGCGACGAACTCGCCGCGGCGGAATGACATGGACACGACACTCGATTCCGGCACCTCCGTCCCCGCGGCCGGCGATGCACCGCGCAACCTGCTGGGCCGCCCGGCGACGCGCCATCGCGGCACCGACATCGACGGCGCGACGCTCGACCCCGAAGCGCTGCGCGTGCGCGACCTCGACCTGAACGCGCTGATCGGGGCGACGACGTTCGAAGGCGCGCTCGCGCATCTGTGGTTCGACGTCGCGCCCGGCAGCGCCGCGCATCGCGCGCACGAGGCGGCGCTCGGTGCGCGGCTCGCGGCGTTCGCCGACGCGCTGGCGCCGGGCTCGGTCGGCCAGTCGGTCGCCGCCGACCTCGGCGCGGCAGGCGTCGCGCCGGTGTTCGCGGCCGCGTCCGGCCTGCTGCGCGGCCTCGACGACGTGACGGCGCGCGTGCGCGGCCCGGCGCCGGACGATGCCGATCTCGACACGATGCTGCTGTGCGCGGCCGCCGCGCCGTTCCTGCTGCACGCGGCGATCGAGGGCCGGCCGTTCGCCGCCGGCACGTCCGGCCGCGCGTCGCTCGACGCAGCCGCGACGCACGCGCAACGCATGCTCGTGCTGACCGGCGCGACGCGCGGCGATGCGCCGGCGCAAGCGGCCATGGACATGCTGCTCGTCGCCTGGCACGCCGGCTTCGGCTACATCACGCCGACCGTGCTCGCGCCGCGCGTCGCGATCGGCACCGGCGTCACGCTGGCGCAGGCGATCGCGTCCGGCTTCCTCGCCAGCGGGCCGTCGCACGTCGGCGCGGCGCTCGAAGCGATGCAGTGGCTCGCGGCGCTCGCACGCTCGGTGCCGGGCGGCACCGGCGCGCCGCCGGCCGCGCTCGACGCGGCCGGGCGCGCGGCGATCGATGCGGCGCTCGACGCGAAACGCACGCTGTACGGCTTCGGCCATCCGCTGTTCGTCGCCGATCCGCGTCCGCCGCACCTGCGCGGCCGGTTCGCGGCATGCGGCTTCGACGGCGGCTACGTGACGCTGTTCGACGCGTGCTGCGCGCAGGCCGACGCGCGCCGTGCGCTGCGGCCGAACATCGATTTCCTGACCGCCGCGACGCTGCTCGAACTCGGCGTCGCCGCGCCGTCGTGGGGCGTCGGCGTCGGGCTCGGCGCGCGCATCGCGGCGATGGCCGCGCATGCGGTCGAACGGCGCCGCCGCCCCGCGTTCGGCGTCAACAGCGCGACCGCGCGACGGCTGCTGGCCGCCGTGCCGGTCGGCTGGCTGTGAACCCTCACCCTTTCGCACAAGGAACGTCATGCTGCTCAAGAACCTGCGCCCGGCGAACGACTACGATCGCTTCGCCACCGAAACGCTCGAACCCTGGGACCTGCTGTTCATCAGTCGCATCCGCCAGCTGGCGCGCGGGATGACGCCCGGCACGATCGCCGACATCGGCACGGCCACCGGCGTCGTGCCGGTGCGCCTGGCGACCGATCCGGCGATGCGCGGCTGGCGCTACGTCGGCATCGACCTCGATCCGGCGATGCTCGACGAAGGCCGCCCACGCATCCGCGAACTCGGGCTCGACGACACGATCGAGATGCGCGTCGGCGACGCGCTCGCGCTGCCGTTCGACGACGGCACGCTGACGATGGCGGTCGGCCGCGCGACGCTGCATCACCTGCCCGACAAGGCGCTCAGCCTGACCGAGATGTACCGCGTGCTGGAGCCGGGCGGCATCGCGCTCGTGCACGACATGCGCCGCGACGCGCCGCAGCACCTGCTCGACCGCTTCACCGAGATGCGCGCGGCCGCCGACTATCCGCCGACCCACGTCGAGGAAAAGATCACGCTCGACGAAGCGCACGCGCTCGTCGCCGCGGCCGGCCTCGCGGCGGTTGCGTCGATCTACAGCCCGAGCGCGGGGCTCGGCGCGCTCGGCTTCGAAATCCTGCTGAAGAAACCGGCGCTGGCCTGAGCGATGACCGATCTCGCCTTCCTCGCCGCCCATGCCGCCGCACGGCTCGGCGCCGACGACGTGCACTGCGCGGCGGTCGCGCCCGGCGCGACGCTGCCGCTGTGCGTGACGCCGCGCAGTGCCGAACTCGCGACGTCGCCGGAGATGTTCGTCGCGTGGTACCGCTCGCGGCTCGACACGATCGACACGCTGCTCGACGCATGCGGCGCACTGCTGTGGCGCGGCTTCGCGGTACCCGACACCGCCGCGTTCGGCCGCCTCGGCGCACTCTATCCGGCGCACGCGAACGGCTATACGGCCGGCGCCGCCCCGCGCCGGCAGATCGACGGCCAGGTCTACGAGTCGACCCGCATGCCGCCGCCGTTCAGGATCGGGCTGCATCAGGAGATGGCCTACATGCCCGCGTTCCCGCGCCTCGTCGCGTTCTACTGCCGGCAGCCGGCCGACGCGGGCGGCGAGACGCCGATCTGCGACATGCGCCGCGTGACCGCGCGCGTGCCGGCCGCGCTGCGCGAGCGGTTCGCCGAACGCGGCGTGATGTACCTGCGCAATTTCGCGGCGCCGGGCGACCGCGCCGACGGCCTCGCCGCAAACCCGAACCTGCCGTTCGCCGCCTACCATCGGCCGTGGGACGACGCATTCGGCACGATGGATCGCGACGAGGTCGAGCGGCTGTGCGCGGAGCGCGGCGTCGGCTGCCGCTGGCTCGACGACGGCAGCGTGACCGTGTCGCACGTCGGCAGCGCGCTGCGCACGCATCCGCGCACCGGCGAGACGGTGTGGTTCAACCAGGCGAGCGCGCAGCACCCGAATCCGCGTTCGATGGGCGAGCTCAGCTATCGCTACCTGCAGCGCATGTACGGCGCGCGCGCCGCGTTCCCGTACGAGATCCGCTACGGCGACGGCGCGCCGATGCCGTTCGACGATCTGGTGGCGATCTACGACGCGCTCGACGACGAGGAGCGGGCGTTCCCGTGGCAGGCCGGCGACGTGCTCATCGTCGACAACATGCTGGTCGCGCACGGCCGCAACCCGTACCGCGGTGCGCGCGACACGCAGGTCATGCTGTTCGACTGAGGATGCCCACGATGAGCGTTTCGCTTCTTGCGTCCGTGCGCGCGATGTTCGGCCCGCCCGCCGCGTTCGACCGGCCGCAGCGCGCGGGCCTGCCGCCGCTGCCCGATGCACATGCGCCGGGCGCGGCGCTCGGCGCGCGCGCGATCGACGTCACGGCCGGCGATTTCCGTTTCTCCGCGCGCCACGTGCGGTTCCGGCTCGGCGCGATCACCGCGATCGTCGGGCCGAACGGCTCGGGCAAGACCACGCTGCTCGAAACGCTGCTCGGCTTCCGGCGCGGCGGCAGCGACGTGCGCGTGCTCGACGTGCCGGCCGAACGCTTCATGCGCGATTCGCGGTCGCTGCAGCGGATCGGCGCGCAATTGCAGAAGGTCGAGTATCCCGATCATCTGCGCGTCTCGGAGATCGTCGCGCTGCACCGCGCGATGTACGCGCACACCGATGCGGCGATCGCCGATGCGCTCGGCATCGCCGAACTGCTCGACAAGCCGTGCCGCGCGCTGTCGAAGGGGCAGCGCCAGCGCGTGGACCTGTACGTCGCGCTCGCGCACCGGCCCGAGCTGGCCGTGCTCGACGAGCCGTTCACGGGCCTCGACCGCCGCTATGCGGGCGTCGTGATCGACCTGCTGCGCCATCGCGCGCGGGGCGCGAGCGTCGCGATGATCTGTCATTCCGAGGAAGAACTGAGCGTGGTCGACGATCTCGTCTGGGTGCGCGACGGCGGCGTGCGCTACCAGGGCGACCGGGACACGCTGCGCGCCGAGCTCGTCGGCGATGCGCGCGCGGTCCTGCATTGCCGCGACGAAGCCGACGCGCGCGCGCTGCACGAGCGGCTCGCGGCGCTGCCCGGCGTGACCGGCGTGCGCGTGTCGGCCGCGCACGTGGTCGAGGCGTTCGGCGATGCGACGCTGCATCCGAACGTGCACCGGATCGTCGGCGAACGCGGCATCCAGCATCTCGCGCTCGCGCCGAGCACGCTGGGCGACCTGCTGCGCCTGTGCACCGAGGGCCCGACCCATGACTAAGGTGTTCCTGATCCTCGTGCGCAACGAGCTGCTCGGCTATCTGCGCAGCCGCTCGTCGCTGTTCTGGACGCTCGTGTTTCCGGTGTTCCTGCTGAGCGTGATGCTGTTCGCGTTCGGCGGCTCGGGCTCGCTCGGCACGGCCGACATCGCGTTCGACGCGCCCGGCGGCGCGACGCCGTACAGCCGCGCATGCGAAGCGCAGATCGTCGACAGCCTGTCGCACAGCGACACGGTGAAGGCGACCTTCGGCGGCCGCGGCGCGCCGGCCGATCGCGTGACCGTCGTGCTCGGCGCCGACGAACGCACGCCGGCGACGATCCGCTACGACTTCAACGGCCCGCTCGCGGTCAAGGCCGCGTCGCGCGTCGTCGAGATCGCGCTCGCGCGCTGCGCCGCGCAGCGGCTCGGGCTGCCGGCCGCGCAGGCGCGCTTCGAGAATGCCGCGCCGACGCGCCGGCCGTTCGACTACGGCGCGTTCTTCGCGACCGGCATCCTGGTGATGGCGTTCATGGCGATCGGCCTGAACTCGACGACCACCGCGATCGCCGCGCTGCGCGAGCGCAATACGTTCAAGCTGTACGTGTGCTTCCCGGTCTCCCGCGGCGTGTTCCTCGCCGCGCTGATCGTCGCGCGCATGGCGATGATGGCGCTATCGGCGCTCGTGCTGCTGACGGTCGCACGCGTCGCGTTCGGCATCGCGCTGCCGATCGCGACGCCGGACGGGCTGCGCGCGTTGCCGATCGTGCTGCTCGGCGCGGCGATGGTGCTGAGCATCGGCGTGCTGCTGGCCAGCCGCACCCGGTCGCTCGCGGCGGCCGAACTCGCGTGCAACGTCACCTACTACCCGCTGCTGTTCTTCAGCGACCTGACGATCCCGATGCACGACGCGCCCGCGTGGCTGAAGGCCGGGCTCGCGTTCCTGCCGACCAACCAGTTCGCCGTCGCGCTGCGCGGCGCGCTGGTCGACGGCGCACCGTACGCGCAGCTCGCGCCGCAACTGCTCGGCATGACCGCGTGCACCGCGCTGTTCCTGTTCGCCGCCGCGCGACTGTTCCGCTGGCACGACGCCTGACGCGTCGCCACGCCGTTTCGACGAAGGAGAGACACCGATGAAATCGAACCATCCCATAACCGACTACCTGCTGCATGCGAGCAACTTCCTGCCGGCGATCGTGTTCCTGTTCTACGGCCGGCTCGGGCCGGAGCAGCCGGGCCTGCGCTGGACCCACGCGTTCCTGATCGGCGGCGTGCTCGCGCTCGTGCACGGCGCGTGGCTGATTCGCCGCGCGGAGCGCAACAGCATCGCGATCGGCGTCGACCTGTTCCTCGTGATCGGCGCGGTGCTCGCGCTCGTCTCGCCGACAGGTAGCCGTCTGTGGGGCGAGGAACTCGGGCCGGCCGCGATGCTCGTCTGCGTGCTGGTGGTCGGCATCGTCCATACCGCCTGGTCGGATGGCGGCTTCGTCGACGGTGCGTTCGTCGACCACGCGCGTGCGCGTTCGCTGTCGCTCGTGCTGCTCGCCGTCACCGTCGTCGCGCTCGCGGTGTCGATCGCGATGCGCCACAGCCCGCTGTGGGGCGGCGTCGTGCCGCTGATCGCACTGGTCGTCGTGCGCGGCCGGCTGCGCAAGCAGCTCGCGCGGGCAGGCTGACGATGAACGCGGTGCCCGCCCATGCGGCACACGCCGCGCAACGGCACGCGCTCGCCGCAGCGCTCGGCGACGGCTGGCTCGACGGCGCGGCGTGCGAGCCGTATGCGACCGACGTCGCGCGCTACGGCGGCGTGCCGCTCGGCGTCGCGCGGCCGGCGTCGACCGCCGACACGCGCGCGCTCGTGCGCGTCGCCGTCGCGCACCGGATCGCGCTCGTCGCCCAGGGCGCGCGCACCGGGCTCGTCGGCGCCGCCGTGCCCGATCGCAGCGGCACGCAATGCGTGGTGTCGTTCGAGCGGATGCGCGCCGTGCGCGCGTTCGATCCGGCCAATCGCAGCATCACGGTCGAGGCGGGCGTGCGGCTGTCCGACCTCAATCGGGTGGCAGGCGAAGCCGGGCTCTGCGTGCCGATCGATCTCGGCAGCGATCCGGCGGCCGGCGGCCTCGTCGGCGCGAACGCGGGCGGCAGCCGCCTGATCAAGTACGGCGACGTGCGCCGTCACGTGCTCGGCATCGAAGTCGTGCTGGCGGACGAAGCCGGCACCGTGATCGACGCGCTCGCGCCACTGCGCAAGCGCAACGCCGGCTTCGACGTCGCACAGTGCTTCATCGGCGCGAATGGCGCGAACGGGCTCGTGACGGCCGTGTCGTTCGCGCTCGCGCCGCTCGAACGGTCGTCGTGCGCGGCGTTCGTCGCGTTCGCGTCGTACGACGCGGCGCTCGCCGGCCTGCTCGCATTCGAGCGTGCATTCGGCGAGATGCTGTCGGCGTTCGAATTCATGTCGGCGGCGGCGATCGGTCGCGTCGCCGCCGTGTTTCCGGCGTTGCGGGTGCCGTTCGAGGCCGACACCGCCGCATGCTACGCACTCGTCGAGATCGCGACCGGCATGCCGGGGCTCGATGCGTTGCTCGAGGAGCGCGCGGTCGCGACGCTCGACGCGCTCGCGCAACGACGCGAGGTGCTCGACGCGGCGTGCGCGCCGGCCGAACGGTTCTGGCGGATTCGCGACGCGCTGCCGGCCGCGGTCGCGCAGGACGGCATGCCGCTGTCGTTCGACGTGTCGTTCCCGCGCGGCGCACTGGCCGGATTCGTCGCCGATGCCGAGCAATGGCTCGCGGCCGCGCATCCGTCGCTGCGCTGCCACGCGTTCGGCCATTTCGGCGACGGCGGCTGCCATCTCGTCGTGTCGATTCCGCATGCCGACGCGCAACGCTACGGGCCGCTGCAGCAGATGGCGCTGCGCGGCGCGCTGTACGACCGCGTCGCGCGCGCGGGCGGCTGCTTCAGCGCGGAGCACGGCGTCGGGCCCGTCAATATCGCGTACTACCGCAAGCACGTGCCGGCCGCGCAACGGCAGGTCGCCGCCGCCGTCCAGCACGCCGTCGATCCGCTGGGCCTGATCGGCCGGGTCCGCTACTGACGCGCCGCTGCGCGGCGCCACGGAGATTTCGCATGATGTTTCGACACTCGCCCGGCCCGCACACCATGGCCGAACCGGACACCGACGAGCATTCGTTCTCCGGCATCCCGGGCCCGTTGCCCGACTCGGGTGTCGTGGTGAACGTGCGCGGCGTCGCTTACGTGATCCGGTTGCCGCCGCGCGACCATGCGCGCCCGGCGCTGTGGCGCGCGCTGGCGGACTGGCGCGACGAACGGTCGGCCGACGGCGACGTCGAGCCGGATGGACGGCAGGATTGAGCAGCCGCGTCGCGACGGCCCGGCAAGCACGCCGCGCATGCGAGCGCGGCGCCGGACCACCTCGGTCGTCCGGCGCCGCGACGGGCGAAGCACGCCGTCAGAACACCGCGTGCCCGCTGATCAGGCTCGGCAGCCACGTCGAGAAGAACGGCAGGTACGTGACGATGTTGATCGCGCTGAAGATCGCCAGATAGTATGGCCACGCCATCTTCGTGGTCTCGCCGATCGACACGTTGCCGATCGCGCAGCCGACGAACTGCACCGACCCGATCGGCGGGTGCACGAGACCGAGCGAGCAGTTCAGCAGCAGCATGATCCCGAACTGCACCGGCCCGACGCCGCACGCCATCGCGATCGGCAGGAACAGCGGCGTCGTGATCAGGATGTGCGCGGCCATGTCGACGAACGTGCCGAGAAACACCTGGATGATGTTGATGTACAGCAGCATCAGCCACGGCGCCGCGGTCGACTGCTTCAGCAACCCTTCGATCGCATCCGGAATCTCCAGGTACGACATCTGGAAGCGCAGCATGTTGGACACCGCGATCAGCAGCAGCACGACGCCCGTCGTGCGCGCCGCATGCGACAGCGCGCGGCGCAGCTTCTCGGCGGTGAGCGTCCGGTAGACCACCGCGGTCAGCACGAGCGAGTAGACCACGGCGATCGCGGCCGCTTCGGTCGCGGTGGCGATGCCCTTCGCGACGCACACGAGGATGATCGCGATCACCATCAGCCCGGGCACCGCGCCGACGAAGCTGCGCAGCACCGCATACCAGCCGGGAAACCGCGGCAGCGCGGACGAGCCGTCTGCGCGGCGCGGATAGCCGTGACGCACGGCCTGCCAGTACGCGGCGGCGAGCACGAAGCCCATCACCCACAACACCGGCAGGAGCCCCGAGAACAGCAGGTCGCCGATCGACACGCCGCTCACCGGCTGGCCGTGCAGCATCCCGGTGATGCCCTGCGCGGCGAACGCGTAGATGATCATGTTGGTCGACGTCGGCATCAGCGCGCCGGCGAGCGACGCATGCGTGGTCACGTTGACCGCGTACGCGGCGCTGTAGCCTTCGCGCTTCATCAGCGGGATCACCACGCCGCCCATCGCCGACGTATCGGCGGTCGGCGAGCCCGACACGCCGCCGAACAGCGTGCACGCGACGACGTTCGCCATCCCGAGGCCGCCGCGGAAGTGGCCGACGCTCGCCTGCGCGAAGCGCAGGATCCGGTCCGCGATGCCGCCATGCAGCATCAGTTCGCCGGAGAAGATGAAGAACGGCACCGCGAGGAACGAGAACGCGTTCATCCCCGAGATCATCGCCTGCATCGCGGTCGCGATCGGCAGGCCTTCGACCATGTAGGTCAGCACGCACGAAATGCCGAGCGCGAACGACACGGGCACGCCGAGGACGAGAAATATCAGAAAACTGACGGACAGGATCGCGAGTTCCATGGCGTTATTGTCCCGACGAAGAACGACGAAGCGCGAGCAGGTGCTCGAGCGAGAAGAGGACGATCGCAACCGCCGCGGGCATCGCGATCAGGTAGCGCACGCCTTCGGGCAGCCCGATGATCGGAATGCGGTCGCCCATCGTCTCGGCGGCCATGCTGCCGCAGCCGATCATGATCATGATCGCGAACGCGATCAGGCTCAGGTGCTGGATCGCGACGACGACCGTGCGCGCCTTCGGCGACAGCCGGCGCACCAGCGAATCGAGGCCGATATGGCCGCCGTCGCGCACCTTCATCGCCGCGCCGAACATCGCGATCACGATCACGAGCAGCAGCGCGATCGGCTCGACGAAATCCGGTGCGTTGTCGAATGCGTAGCGCATCACGACCGCGTAGAACACCAGCACCGTGAGCACCGCGAGGCACGCCGACGCGATCACGGCCAGCACGCGAAACAGCAGGTCGTTCACGCAGCGCAACAGCGGCGCGGCGTGCGGCGGCGCCGCCGTTGCGTCGTCCGGGGCGTCGTCCGGGGCGGCGCCCGGCGCGGCCGCGGCCGCCGCGCCGTTCAGGGAAGTGCGACGCGTCACTTGGTGGCCTCGATCTCGTCGACGATCTGCTTCATCTGCGGCGTCTTTTCATACTTGGTCCACAGCGGCTGCATCGCCTTCACGAACGCCGCGCGGTCGATCTGCGCGGCCGGCAGGATCTTCGCGCCGCCCTTCGTCACCATCTGCTGCGCCGAGGCTTCGCGCGCGGTCCACAGCTTCTGGTAGTACGGCACCGAATCGGCCGCCGCCTTCCTGATCGCCGCCTGCTCCTGCGGCGACAGCGTGTCCCAGACCTTCTTCGAGAACACCAGCACTTCCGGCGTCATCGCGTGCTGCGTCTCCGAGTAATCGGGCGCGACTTCGTAATGCTTGGTTTCCTCGTACGACGGCAGGTTGTTTTCCGCCGCGTCGACGAGGCCCGTCTTCAAGCCCGTGTACACCTCGGCGAACGGCATCGGCGTGGGCGTGCCGCCCATCGCCTTGATCTCGTCGACCATCAGGTCGGACGGCTGCACGCGCACCTTCAGCCCCTTCATGTCCGCCGGCGAGCGCACCGGGCGCTTCGCGTAGATCGAGCGCGCGCCGCTCTCGTAGAACGTCAGCGCGATCATCCCCTTCGCGGTGAACGCATCGAGGATCTTCTGGCCGGCCGGGCCGTACATCGCCTTGCGGAAATGGTCGATGTCGCGGAACAGGAACGGGAACGACGGGATCAGCGATTCCGGCACGATCTCGTTGAACGACGCGCCGTTCACGCGCGCCATGTCGATCGCGCCGATCCGCACCTGGTCGACCGTGTCCTTCTCGGAGCCGAGCGCGCTGTTGCCGAACACCTTGATCGAATCCTTGCCGCCCGTCTGCTTCGACAGCTCGTCGCCCATGAACTTCACGGCCATGTTGGTCGGGAAGTTGTCGCCGTGCACGTCCGCCGAGCGGAACACGCGCGCCTGCGCGGACATCGCGAAGCCGGCCATCAGTGCGACGGCCAGGGCGGCACGGGAGCCGGGGAATCGGTGTTTCATGGTGAGTCTCCTTGATGGTCGATCGTTGTTGTGCCGCGATCCGCCGGCCCGCGCGGGCTTCGCCGATACGCTTCCTCGAACCGCAGAGTCATACGTCGTATGACGTGTTCAGCGAATGTACGTCGGTTAACCGTTTAACTCACTTGGTGCATACCCCTATAACCGCTGCCGTCCATGGTTTTCGGCAGGAAACAGGGAATCGCCTTCTCCAGTTTTACGCTTTTCTGCAAAACGTTTTCCGGAAACGGGTCGGCATGCGAATCGGACGCCGAAGGCGTGGCTTCCCGACATCCGACGGTCTTCTTTCGCTTCGCTTGCCATTGTTATAGGATGACTGATCACACCATCGCCACGCCGTTGCGATGCCACGAGCATGCGCCGGCCCGCATTCCGCATGACGCGATTCGGGCCCGTGGCGCACGGCCGACGACCCGCGCCGGCGGCCGCGGTTCAGGTGTAAGCCAATTCGCTTTCGCGAACGCGCGGGAACCCGTCGTCGCGCGCTCCGCCTGCCAGGCACGCGCGATGCTCGCCGTCATCGCATGCGACGCGAAAGGAGCCAGCGATGTCGACCACGAAGCCATCGGCGACCCCCGAGCCGGCTACCCCGCCGAATGCCGGCGACGAAGGCCCGGCCAATGCGCCGGGCATCGGCGAGGACACGTGCCGCGTCTGCCGGGGCACCGGCAGGGTGGAAGGTCAACCCTGCACCGTCTGCGGCGGGACCGGCAAGATACTGCAGGGAATCGGCGGCGGATAGGTAACAACGCCGCCGCATCTGCGCATATCGATCGCTCAGGTCTGCATGACCAGCGACGTGAGCTGGGCTGCGCGCGCCACGTCCGTTTTCGTGTAGATCGACTTGATCTGCGCGCGGACCGTGCCGATCGACACGCCGCGCAGCGCCGCACACTCCTGCGGCGAGCGCCCGTCGCAGCACAGCAGCACCGCGAGCTCGGCTTCCGCCGACGACAGCCCGTAGAACACCCGCAAGCGCTGTGCGCGCGCTGCCGGCGAACGCAGGTCGGCGGCCGTCATCAGTGCCGCGACGCCGGGCCGCTCGCGCGCGAGGCGTGACTGCTCGGGAACGGGAATCAGCGCAAGCGGCAGCGGCTCGCCCGTCGCACGACGCAGCAACAGCCCGCCGCGTGCGAATGCATGCCGCCATTGCGCGTCGTCGACGCAGCCTTCCGGCGCGAACCGGCCGCTCACGATCCGCAGCGCCGGTTCGGCGGCGATCAGTTGATCGGCCGCGCGGTTCGTATAGCGCAGTTCGCGCTGGGCGCCGAGCAGGAACACCGGCACCGGCACCGCATCGAGCGCCGATTCCGCGGCGGCCACGCGCGCTTCGAGCTCGCCGATGCGCGCGTGGATGCGCAGCGCGCGGCTGATGTGCGCGCCCATGATTTCGATGGTGCGACGCTGCTCGTCGGACAGCCCTTGAGATTCGAGGCCGCTCTGTACGCTGAGGAAAACGCCCGCACCGTCGCCGTGATGGATGTACAGGCCCGAGATGCCGCCGAGCCCGAACGGCTGCATGAATTCCCGATAGAACACGCCATGTGTGCGCTGCCGCACCGACAGGTGCTTCACGTCCTCGAACCAGCGCCCAGCGGGCCAGTCCGCGGCAACCGGCACGACCGGGTCGTACAGGTGGAACTCGGCGTTGTAGCGGTGCAGGCACGCGGCGCCCCATGACGGATCGTCGCCGGCCACCTGCTCGATCGCCGGCAGCCTTGCCGCATCGTCGAACGACAGCAGTATGGCCATGCGCACGCCGACCGACAGACGCAGCCCGTCCAGCACCGCTTCCCATCGTTGGTCGCCCAGCGCCGCAGCGTAGACGTCATCGATCCATGCCGACGGAACCCACCCGTTCATCTGCATCTGGCCACCCCGCGCCATGCGTTTTTGTCGAACGCCGTTCGGGCATCTTAGTCAATCGGCCTCATTGTTCAAATCGTCGATGCGGGTTTGATCGAAATACCACGTTTTCTACCGTTTCTCGTCTGACGTAATGGCCGTTTCGGACATGGCGACGCAATCCGCGTCGACGCAGAAGGGCGCCTGCGCAGCGTCGATCGACGCGATGACATCCGGATGAAAGCACGCAGCCGACGGCGCGACGAAACGTTTTTCGCTGCCCGACTCGACGATGCACTTACTTCATCGTCGCGAACCGCACTTCCATCTCGTCGATCTTCGCGAGCACCGCTTCGCTCAGCTTTCTGACGTGACGCGGCACGTCGGGCGTCGACATCAGTTCCTCGATACGCCCGCGCCAGTATCTCGGATGCCTGACGCGCCCCGCTCCCGACATCGACACGTTGTCGAGGTCCGTCTCGCTGTCCAGCAGCGCCACCATGCGCTGGATATGCGAGAGCTCTCGTTCCACATAGTCTCGTGCGAGCATAGTGATTGAAACTCCCCCGAAATACGGCATCAGGCCTTCGGTCATCAACGCGCCACCGCGCGCGGCGCCGACGATGCACCGCACACGTTGCACGCCAGCGTACGTGACGACCGTGTCAGTCGACTGTGCGAACGCGCACAGCGATCGACGAAGCAACGACAGACCTGTTCGAGTGTTCCGGCGATATCCGGTGCCGGTACCCCGGTGTTCATCGTAGGCGTACCGCCCGGCCGCGGCATCCCCAAAAGTGGGGATGCCGGCCGATATCGATCGGGTAATGACTGACGGAAATGCCGGGGAGCCGGAACGGCCGGAGTGGGTGGCCGGTCGGCTCCGCAGGGCGACGCTGCCGTGCGCTACCGACGATAAGGCGGCGGCGCGAGTTCGAGCGGATCGGGGTTCAGGCGCACCCACGCCACCGCGACACAGTGGCGCCGGGTCGCCGGATTGGCGCTTGACGTCCTGCACGACGGCTTCCACGTCTGACAAATCGGCCGCCGGCAGCGACGTGCCGGTGCGCACGATCGCCGCGAACGCATCGGCCATCTTCCTGAAATCGGCATCCCAGTTGCCACCGCCGTTGTGTTCGAGTTCATGCGCGATACGGCCCGAGATCCGGATCAGTTCGCCCTTCGATCGCGTCCGTATCGTCGGCCGTTCGTCAAAGTGTTAACGCGGTTTTGCATCCGTCGCCGGTGCGCGCGCAACCCGCCGCCCCCGTCAGTCCAGCGGCTCCAGCCCGTCCGGGAGCCCGGATGCGCCGCCGAGCTTCGTATGTTCCAGCGTGCGGCGTCGTTCCAGTCGTAATCCATTCGATAGGAAAACCGGGCATTGGCGCGAAACAGCGCGGCGCGGAATGTCCTGCCGTCGTTCGCGAGCGCGTCGCGCAGTTGCGGCCCGATGCGCATGATCCCGCCGATGAAATCGCGGTGCTCCATGGTCGACACCAGCTCGACGCCGGCCGCCGTCGCATATGACGCACGCGCGCCGTACCGCCCGTCGCCCGGTGCGCTGAAGCAAACGTAAACTTCGCGCCAGCCGGGAAAAGCGGATTGCATGTAGCCGATTACGTGCCTGGCGAATTCGATCACCGCTCTGTCGCGTCGTCGTTCATCGATCGGCCCCGACATGAGATCGGTGACGAGCGTAAACGGACACGACGCGACGCGTCAATGGCCGCCGGCATACCGCCGCGAGGCCCGTTCGCCGAATCCGGAACCGTCAGCGATCCCGAGCATCGCTGCAGGCCACCGGTATCGCGCCGCCTGTCACCCGTTGCATGTCGATCGACGCGCGTGGCGAGTGAAATGACGTGCAAAAAGCGGCATCATGGTGCATCCCCTCCGCAACGGAATCCCGTCCGTGAATATCGATACCGACCTCCCCGTCATGGTGACGGGCGCAACCGGATACGTCGCCGGCTGGCTCGTGCAGCGGTTGCTCGAGGCGGGCCTGACGGTCCATGCGGCCGTCCGCGACCCCGACAGCCCGGACAAGCTGAAACATCTCCAGCGCATCGCGGCCGGCAAGCCCGGCACGATCCGCTATTTCCGCGCCGACCTGCTCGAACCCGGGTCGTACGAGGACGCGATGACGGGTTGCGCGATCGTGTTCCACACCGCGTCGCCATTCACGGTCACCGTTCGCGATCCGCAGAAGGAGCTGGTCGATCCGGCGTTGCTCGGCACGCGCAACGTACTCGAGACGGCCAACCGCATGCCGTCGGTGCGGCGCGTCGTGCTGACCAGCAGTTGCGCGGCGATCTACGGCGACAACGCCGATCTCGCTGCGACGCCCGACGGTATGTTCACCGAAGCAATCTGGAACACCAGTTCGTCGCTCACCCATCAACCCTATTCGTATTCGAAGACGGTCGCCGAGCGCGAAGCGTGGCAGACCGCCCGCCGGCAGCAACGCTGGGATCTCGTCACCATCAATCCGTCGCTCGTGATCGGGCCCGGCATCAATCCGTACGCGACGTCGGAGAGCTTCGAGATCGTCCGGCAGATGGGCGACGGCACGATGAAGGCCGGCGTGCCGGATCTCGGCATGGGCGCGGTGGACGTCCGCGACGTGGCCGACGCGCATCTGCGTGCGGCGTTCTTGCCGAGCGCCAATGGCCGCTATATCGTCTCGGCGCACGACACGAGCCTGCCGGCGATGGCCGCCACGCTGCTGGAACGCTATGGCGCCGACTATCCGATTCCGCGACGCATCCTGCCGAAGTGGCTGGTGTGGCTGGTCGGCCCGCTCGCGAACAAGAGCGTGACGCGCCGCGTGATCGCGCGCAACGTCGGGCTGCGCTGGCGCGCGGACAACAGTCGCAGCCGCAATGAACTGGGCATCCGCTATCGCCCGCTCGCCGAGTCGATGAACGACTTCTTTCAGCAGCTCGTCGAAACCGGGCAATTGCGGCGATGAACCGCTTCGCTCAGCGGCGGCTCGGCGACGATGGCGCAAACTTCAAAACCCTGCCGGCGGTAAGTTCGCGCGAAGCTCGCGCGGCATGACCTCGATCGCCCGGACCTACCCTCCGGTCAGATCGCCTTCCTGCTCGGCTACCGGAGTCCGCATTCGTTCTTCCGCGCATTCGATGAACGGACCGCGATGACGCCCGAAGCCGCCCGCTCGCGCACGGCGCGCCGATCGACGCAAGGCGGCCCGTTCCGTCGGCGCGGCCATGCCCGGTCAACCAGCGGCGCCGCTGCGATTCAGCCCGAAAATGAAATCGGCTTCGACCGACGCGCCCTTCGGCAATTGCAGCACGCCGACCGACGTGCGCGTATGGACGCCGGCGTCGCCGAGCACTGCATACAACACGTCCGACGCACCATCGGCCACCTCGCTTTGCATCGTGAAGCCGGGCGCGCTTCGCACGTACACGGTCATGCGCGGCACCGTCGCGATCGCATCGAGCGTGCCGCACTGCTTGCGGATCAGCGCCAACGCGCGCAGTGCGGAAATGCCGGCCGCGCGACGGCCGTCGTCCAGCGAAACGGATTCGCCCACGATGCCGACGAAATGCACGACTTCCCCGATTCGCGGAATCTGGCCGGCGACGTAGGCCGTCGCTCCGTCGACCAGGACGGGCGTGTACTTTCCGCCGATCCTGATCGGTTCGTCCGGATCGAATCCGAAATCGGCCGCGACCTGTTTCAGTTTGTCATCCCTGTTCATCAGTGAATTCCCCAATCCTTCTGAAAAAAGATAAAGAATAATTGAGTCTCCGAAGCTTGTCCCGCATGAGAAGATCGGACGCAAACGATCCAATCAAACGACTTCTCAGGTGTTCGAAGCAGTCGTGCATTGCCATATCCGCAATACAATTCGTAGTCGGCGCAATTTTCTTCGTCATTTCCGGTTGAAACCGCTATCATGTATGGACACAACCTGAAGAGTGATATATGGCAACTTACAAGGAACTGAAAGCTCAAATGGACGCTTTGGCCGAGAAAGCCGAAGCAGCGCGCGCCGCTGAATTCCAGGCGGTCGTCGACGACATCCGCACCAAAGTCGCGGAATACGGCATTACCGAAAAAGACATTTTCGGTACGCGCCGCGGTCGGCCGGCCAGACAGTCGGGCGCTCCCGTGCAGGCAAAGTATCGCGATCCGAAGACCGGGGCGACCTGGTCGGGCCGCGGTCGCGCGCCCGCATGGATCAAGGATGCGAAGAATCGCAATCGATTCCTGATCCAGGAATAAGATTCCCCGCATGGGCCGGCGCGTGATTCGACACGCTGTCCGGCAATTTGGGCATTGATTGGCGCATCGATACCGGCGGCATTCCAAAGCCGCTCCGGTCGACGAGGTTTTGCCCGATCGGCGTGTCGCGCACAGGTCAATCCACCGATCGTGCCGCACGCCCATCCTTTCTTCAGCGTTCGTAATAGATCGCAAGCCAGACGGTTTGCACTTCGTCATGCGTCCATGCGACACGATGACGGCAATGCGGCTCGATCAGCACGTAATCTCCGGCGCGCATATCGAGCCGCGTCGCATCCTCTTCGAATTCGAGCACGGCCGCGCCGGACAGCAGCACGACCCATTCGGCCCGCGGGTCGTCATACCAGAACCCGTCCGGGCTCGCATGCCCCATCGATACGATCCGCTCGACGTTCACGCGCGGGCCCGTGACGAGCATGTCGATTCGCTCGTCGCCGCCGCGCCGCCCGTCGGCGGCGAATAAATTACCGGTTTGAAGTTGCATGGCTTCGCCTCGTCGTCGATCTTCGGGTAAAGGATGCGGATTTAAAGGCAACGGGAAATATTTGCTGCAGCCTGACGCGCCCCGGCTTGCCCATGTGCCGTTAAAAGCCGTGTCAAAAAGATGAAGAATGACGAGGATTTCATCGGCGCTCATTCGTTGCAAAGATAAAACACGCACCGGCATTCTTTTAGCGACACACGCACCATCACGCGTCATTTCCGGTAAAGCCGATCGACCTCCTGCCGGCCTCCGCAGCGTCGAGCCAGGGCAATCGGCCGCGAACATTCGGCCGGCAATTCGGTATCCTGCTTGCAGCGCGCGCCCCGCTCGATGCATTTTCCGTTCGCTGGCCGACACGAGCAAGCATCGGGAAGTCCATTCATGCTTTATTTCGATTCGCGGTGGCGTTTGCCCGACGAGCGGCGACATTGCCGGGGGCGTCGATATCGATGCGAGCGCCGACGAAGTACCGGCTCTCGCGGCGCGCAGGATCGCATGGTGTGCCGCGCATCCGGGCACGCGCTTCGCCGGTCATTCGAAAGCGCGCCCGACAGCCGTCGTCAGACCATCGCCCTCAACCATCCCAGCAACGCCGCGTGCGCACTCCCATCCATCGCCGGCGTCGGCGTCAACAGGTAGTAATCCGATCCATCCTCGACGAACCCCATCGGCGCAACCAGCACACCGCTTTCGATGTCGTCGCGCACCAGGTGCCACGGTCCGATCGCGACTCCCAGCCCCGCGACGGCCGCCTGCAGACTGAAATAGAAATGATCGAACCGCTGCCCGCGCCCATTCGCGGCCGGTTGATTCGCCGCCGCCGCCCAGGCATTCCATGCGTCCGGCCGGGTGCGTGTATGCAGTCGCACAGCGTCGGGCTTCAACGCGCGGGCACCGCGACGCGACGCAAACCACGCACCGACCTTGTCCGGCCGGCAAACCGGCCCCACGCGTTCGGCGAACAGATGCTCGGCGTGATACGCCGCCGGCCACGCAAAATCGTTGCGACGAATCGCCATGTCGATGCCGCTGTCGAACGAGAACGGCCCGCCGGCAGCGGCCAGATGGATATCGACGCCCGCATGCTGCGCCTGGAAATCCGGCCAGCGCGGCATCAGCCAGCGCATCAGGAGCGTCGGCTCGCACGACAGGACCGAACGCCGCGCCCGGGCAGCGTCGGTACGCAAGGCGTGGGCGGCGTGACGCATCAGGCCCAGGCCGTCATGGACGGCCTGCGCGAGGGTGCGGCCCGCCTCGGTCAGGAACACGCGACGGCTGCGCCGCTCGAACAGCGCCACGCCCAGATCGTCCTCGAGCAGACGCACCGCGCGACTGACCGCGCCATGGGTCAGGCACAGCTCGTCGGCCGCGCGGCTGAAATGCTCGTGACGCGCCGCCGCCTCGAAACACCGCAGCGCCATCAGCGACGGCAGGCCGGTACGGATCGATTGTGATTCAAACTCACCATTCTGGTCAGAAATCATCGTTTTTCCCGATGAAGCACGATGGATACGATTGTGCCATCAACATATCCGTCGCAGGAGCAACGCCATGACCGAATTGATAGTCGTAGTCACCATCACGCTGCTGGCCGTCATCAGCCCGGGGCCGGACTTCGCGATGGTCACGCGCAACAGCCTGATGCTGTCGCGTCGTTCCGGCGTACTCACCGCATGCGGGATCGGGCTCGGCGTGATCGTTCACGTGAGCTACACGCTGCTGGGCGTCGGGCTGCTGATTCGTCAGTCGGCGTGGCTCTTCAATACCGTCAAGCTGATCGGCGCGATCTACCTGGTCTACCTCGGCGCAAGGATGCTCATGACGAAAGCCGGCGGCGTGCAAGCCGACACCGCCGTGGCGCCGCTGTCCGATCTCGCCGCGCTGCGCACGGGCTTTCTGACGAATGCGCTGAATCCCAAAACCACGGTGTTCATCGTCAGCCTGTTCATGCAGGCAGTCCGGCCCGACACGCCGTTGATCGTGCAGATCGGCTACGGCGCATTCATCGCGGCCGCCCATGCCGGCTGGTTCGGCCTCGTGGCGCTCTGTTTCTCGGCCACGGCTGTCCGCGATCGCCTGCTGTCGCTGAGGCACTGGATCGATCGCACGTTCGGATGCGTGCTGGTGGGCTTCGGCGTCGCGCTCGCCATCGCCCAGGGCGGGCGCTGAGTCAACCCGCTCCGGCTGCGCGGGGCCGTCAACGTCAGAACGTCCGCGCGATCGCCCGTGCCTCGTCGATCGCCCGGCTCCGATCGACCTTCCCGTCCGCACCGAACAACGTGCGCTCGACGACGATTCCGGTGACATCCGTCACGCCCACGAACTTGAGCCACGTTTCCATGTAAGGGCGCTGCAGATCGAACTCGGCGGCCGGCGTAAACGACCCCGGCGCCTGGTAGGCGAGCCCGCGTGCATAGACCACCGCCGCCTTTTTGCCGGCCAGCTTGCCGGCAAACCCCGCTGCGTCGAACGTGAACAACACATCCTTCTGCGAGATCACGTCGATCAGGTGCTTGAGCTTGTACGGAATACTGAAATTCCACAGCGGCACGCCGAACAGGAATTTGTCCGCTTCGTGGAACGGCGCC
Source organism: Burkholderia sp. ABCPW 11 (assembly GCF_001523445.1). Taxonomy (NCBI): domain Bacteria; kingdom Pseudomonadati; phylum Pseudomonadota; class Betaproteobacteria; order Burkholderiales; family Burkholderiaceae; genus Burkholderia; species Burkholderia sp. ABCPW 11. The sequence continues at coordinate 37,538 of NZ_LOVM01000001.1, forward strand.
GCGAGCCGTTCGATCTGCTGCCACGCTACCGCCTGCTCCGGCGTCAACGCCGTGCCGCTCAACCCGGCATATTTCGCGGCCAGCGCGGCGCCGTCGAATTCGGGCATCGGCAGATCCCAGATATCGAGCTTCCGAATCTCGTGATCGGGATGGGCATGCCGGTACGCGTCGAGAAACGCATCGCACACCTCGATGGACGCCGAATAAGCCTTGTTGGGTGAGCCTTCGATATAGAGTACGCGTGTCATGGCACCGGTCCTTGCCAAGGGTGACGACGGCGCGCCCGATGCGCGCTCGCCCACCGCGCTTCACAGCCTATCCGGCCGGCCTATAATCGGGAAACGATATTAATTGATCAAATTAACCCGGATTGGTGATGAATGAATCCTCCTCTCGACACGGCGCTGCTTCATACCTTCGTTGCGGTTGCCGACGTGCGCAGCTTCACCCGCGCCGGGCGGCGGCTGAACCTCAGCCAGTCCGCGGTCAGCGCGCAGATCGTTCGCCTCGAGGAACAGGTCGGGCAGGCGCTGCTCGTGCGCAATACGCGCAGCGTGACGCTGACCGCGCATGGCGAGACGCTGCTCGGCTACGCGCGGGCGATGCTCAACCTGAGCGAGGAAGCACGGGCCAGGCTGGGAACGGGTGACGCCGTCGATGCCAAGCTGCGGATCGGCGTGTCGGAGGACTTCGCAGGCGGCTGGCTTGCGGACCTGATGCGTCGCCACGGCGCCGCGCGGCGCGGCCTGCGACTGGATCTGGTCGTCGACATCGGCGACAGCCTGTTTCGACGGCACGCCAACGGCGAATTCGATCTCGTGATCGGCAGCCGGTGCTCGCACTCGGGCCACGGCACGACGTTGTGGCGAGAGCCGCTCGCCTGGGCGTTCGCGCGCCACGAGCCGCTTCCGGAAGGCGACGTGCCGCTCGCGTGCTTCCCCGATCCGTGCCCGTACCGCGGCGCCGCCATCAAGGCGCTCGCGCTGGCCGGCATGCGCTACCGGATCGCGTGCGAAAGCCCGAGCGTGACCGGCATCCGGACCTTCGCACGGGCCGGCATCGCGATCGCGCCCGTGCCGCGCAGTGCGATCGACGACACGCTCCGCGAATTGGGCTTGCCCGAAGGTTTGCCGGCGCTGCCGGAGATGGAATTCGTGATGATGCACGATGCGCGGATGCCGGCGGCCGCCGAATTCGCCGCGACGATTCTGGACGAGACGGCTGCCCGCACGGGCGCGGGCAAGGGTAGCCGCGAGCGTCGCCGCCGGGCGTCCACGACGCCCCCGCCCCGCTCGAATCGCTGACGCGAACTACGGTCGAATCACCTCGAAACGCAACCCGGCATGGCGAACCAGACGCTCGATATAGCGTTCGTCGAACATCGTCGCGGGCGTCCAGAAGCCGCCGCCGCGCCCGGTCTTCACGCCGTCGCGGTGGCAATCGAGCGCGAGACCGATCGCGGCCTGGCCGAGCATCTTGCCGGTGGAGCCGTAGCCGGGATCGCGATCGCCGGTGACTTTCACACGCAAGGTACGCCCGTCGTCGGCGCGGCCGAAGAAGCGCAAATCGTAGCGGCCGGCCTGCTGGGCGTCGATGCTCGGCCCCTCGCCCGGCTTCGGCAGCAGGAAGCGCTCCATCAGGCCGCGCAACGGCCCGACGAGGACGCCGACCATGAATGCGCCGAGGCCCGCCACCATCGTCAGCGCGATCATGCGCCCCTTCAGGCCCGTGCCCGTCATCACGGCTTCGTCATAGGTGAAGCGGCTGCCGTACGCATTGTCCGCCAGCGCATTGGAGCGGTAAACGACGCGCTCGTTGATCGCCGCCATCACGAACGGCGCGATCCACGCATCGCAGTCGCGATCGAATTCGGCGGACCGAACCGCATGCTGCCGCACCGTGAAACCATGCCGTTGCGGACACAACGAATAAGGATCGAGCAGTTCCCGACGCAACGCCGGATCGGCCGCCGCTTCTCGCACGACGTTGATCACGCTGGCCACGGTGCCCCCCGACGCACCGCCCTTCAACGTTTTGACGCGCATTTTCACGTGCGCGGCCGGTTCGCCCCACTGCCGCCGCGCCTGTTGCTGCAGGAAGAAAACACCCATGTCGGACGGCACCGAATCGAAGCCGCAGCAATGCACGATGCGCGCGCCCGATTGCTGGGCCGCGGGCTCGTACCTGTCGATCATCCGCCGGATCCACTGCGTCTCGCCGGTGAGGTCGCAGTAGTCGGTGCCGGTTTGCGCGCAGACCCGGACCAGCGGCTCTCCGTACAGCGCGTAAGGGCCGACGGTGGACACCACCACCCGCGTTTGCGCGCACAGCGCCCGAAGCTGCGTTTCGTCGGCCGCGTCGGCGACGATGATCGGCACGGATTGCCCGACCGCGCCGAGCGTATCCCGGACCTGCCTGAGCTTCGCGTCGGACCGGCCCGCGATCGCCCAGCGCAGCGTGTCGCCGGCACCGGCAGCCGCGCCGGACAGATAATCGGACAGGTAACGGGTCAGGATCTGCCCGACGAAACTGGTGGCACCGAATACGACGAGATCGTAGGTCGGTTGGGGCATGGACGACTCCTTGCGTGCGCGCGCGTCGCACGTATCCGTATCGTTAGCGTGGCTTGCCGGGCTCATCGAAGGCCGTCAAGGGTGTCGGCAGGTTCAGGACCAATTGTGCATCCTCGACCACGTCGAGACGCATGATCGTGGATGCGCCGAGCCCGTCGAGCAACTGGCTGAGCGGCCCACCGTGCCGCGCCAGCTCGACGTTGCGCGGCAACAGGCGCTGCGCAAACGACAGCATGTTGGTCTGGACCGACGACTCGTGCCATTCGCCGTCGATGCGATTGACCATCGTCGTCGTCGCCATGTGCGATTGCGACGGGACACGGCTCAGCGCCGGCAGCGGCACGCTGAGGCTCAGATCCGGTCGGCCTTCCGGTCCGGCGATACGCGCGCGGGCCGTCGCACCGACGTTCACGTCGATCTCGGCGAGCCACTTGGGCAACCGATAGCCGTGCACGCCGCGCACCCGCGCGATTTCCGTCGTGACCGGCAGTGCCAGCACGTGCGCGAAGAAACTCCGGCGCCGCATCGAGTCGATCAGTTCGAGCGCGTGCGAGCCTTTCGCGCCGGGCCGGCGGATCACCACCGCGACGGATACTTCGTCATACGGATCGTTGTCGCAGACCGCGTACGAAAAGAACGTCAGCGCGACGATCCCGTATCCGGGGAACGCCCGCAGCGGTTCGAGCGGGATCGGCAGCGTCGTCCGCAGGCGTTCGAGCGGCGCGAGGAACAGCAGTTGAATGCTGCTGGAACGGTAGTAGAAGTTCGGCGCCCACGTCGGGCCGACCCGCGAAGCGACCTGACGCTTCGGAAACCGCCGGAAAAAATCGATGTTTCCCGCTGCGGGATCGCGCGCCACCGCATCCAGGTCCGGATTCATCCGGAACCGGTCGTAATACCCGCCCTCGGGCACGTCGACCGTGTGCGGCCCGAATTCGACCTGTGTAAAACGCCTGTCCATGTCCATTGCCTCTCGTCGATGATCGACCGTGGCAAGCGAGATCCGAAGCCTGCCGCTGCCGCCAGCAAGCACTCTAAGCTTCAAGCCGACTTCAAGGTCAAGGTGACGAGTAGAGGAATCTGTCGGACGGCTGTGGCGCGGTCAATCGGGCTCGCGAAGGACGGCGACCGACGCACCGCGATCGGCCCACCGTCGACGGAGTCCGCTTATAGTATTGACTGCCCATTCGACGAGGAAAACAGTCATGAAACTGCAGGCCAGCGGTCCGTTCGAAGTGAAGCTGAATCCGGAACCCTTGAGTCACGTCGCGGAGAACAGCGGACTCGGCCGCATGTCGCTGGACAAACATTTTCATGGCGATCTGGAAGCCGTCAGCCACGGAGAAATGCTCGCATTTCGCAGCAGCGTTCAGGGTTCGGCCGGCTACGTGGCGATGGAAACCGTCGAAGGCGTGCTCGGCGGACGCAAGGGCAGGTTTGTCCTGCAGCACAGCTCCACCATGACGCGCGGGCAGCCGACGCAGTCGATCACGGTCGTGCCCGATTCCGGAACGGACGAATTGCTCGGCCTGTCCGGCGCGATGCGCATCGACATCGACGACGGCCGGCATACGTACCGCTTCGACTACGCGTTGCCGGACGCGCCGCAATAATCCCGCACGTCACGCGAGCGCCGCGTCGCGCAGACGGAACTGCGCGACCGCCGCGCTCAACCGCGAGCCCTGTTCGTCGAGCGACAGCGCCGCGGCCGCCGCTTCCTCGACCAGCGCGGCATTGCGCTGCATCGTCTGCTCCATCTGGATCACCGCGGCGTTCACCTGCTCGATGCCCGACGACTGCTCGTCGAATGCCTGGCTGGTTTCGCCCATGATCGCGTTCACCCGCTCGACCGCCGCGACGAGCTCGGCCATCGCCGAGCCGGCCGCCGCGACGAGGCCGCTGCCGTCTTCGACGCGTCGCGCGGAATGGCCGATCAGGTCGCGAATTTCCTTCGCCGCGGCTGCACAGCGCTGTGCGAGCCCGCGCACCTCGGTGGCGACGACCGCGAACCCGCGCCCCTGCTCGCCCGCGCGCGCGGCTTCGACGGCGGCGTTCAACGCGAGGATGTTCGTCTGAAACGCAATGCTCTCGATCACGCCGACGATGCCGGAGATGCGCGTGGAGCTGTGCGAAATCTCCGACATCGTCTCGACGACGCGCTGCATCGCTTCGCCGCCGCGCGACGCGATGCCGGCCGCGCCCTCGACGTACGTGCGCGCGTCGCGCGCGTTGTCCGCGTTCTGGCGCACGGCCGCCGTCAGTTGCTCGACGCTCGCGGCCGCCTGCTGCAGCGACACGGCCTGCTGCTCGGTACGCGCGGACAGGTCGACGTTGCCGCTCGCGATCGTGCGCACGTCGCCGACGATCGTCTCGGTGCTCGCGCGCACCTGGCTCACCGTATCGACGAGGCCGTCCTGCATCCGCTTCAGCGCATTCAGCAGATACGCCATTTCATTCTCGCCCGGGACGACGACGGCGCCGGTCAGGTCGCCTTTCGAAATTTTTTCGAACTGCTCGACCGCGAGATTGATCGGCTCGATGATCGCCTTCGCGAGCACGCGCTGGGCCAGGAACCCGACGACGAGCGCCAGCACCGCGACCGCTCCCATCCCCCACACGATCCAGTGGAAATGCCTGCCGGCCGCATCGTAGCGGGCCTTCTGGCGCGTGACCTGGAACGACTCGAGCGCGTCGATCGCCGCCTGGTAGGCGGCGAACAACGCCGGCGGCGCGGTGCGCTGCGTGTCGAGGAAGTTGAACGCGTCGTCGCCGTCGAGCTGCGACAGCGCCTTCAGGAACACCCGGTCGAGCAGTGTGCGCCGGCGGTCCTGCAGCGTGTCGAACAGCGCCTGCTCGCCGGCGTCGCGCGCATGCAGGCGCGTGTATGCATCCAGTTCATCGTTGCTCTGCTTGAGCAGCGTGTGAAGTTGCGCGACTTCCTCCTTCGCGGGCTGGCCGGCGCTGATGATCTGCGCGACGTCGCTCATGCGTTCGCGCAGCACCAGCATCCGCTCGGAGCTGGTCTTCAGGTGCAGCAGCGACGCGGTGTCGTCGCGGTACATCGCCTCGAGCGAGCCGTTGCCGATGTAGAGGGCCGCGATGCAGGCGCCGACCACCAGCACGAGCAGCACGGTATAACCGGCGATGGTCGCGACGAGTCCACCACGGATAGTGAGTTGTTTTCGCATGACGTTCCCTTGAGCCGGCCGGGCACGGCCAGCGGCGGAGGTGAATTCCGGAACACGAACGACGCGCGCCGTGGCGCAGTACCGGCGCGGGGCTGCGAACGGGTTAACGGCTCGGGGAACGGGCGGCTTTTATCCGCATGCGACGCGAATCTTGACGATTGCGACAGAGGGGGGGGGGGGGAAACCGAGGCAGCGCGACTAGCCGCCGTCGCCGAGCCTCGCACGAATCTCGTCGGCCGACAGGTCGCGCTGGTGCGTCGCGATCTGCCAGACGTTTCCCCACGCGTCCTTCACCATCGCCCGCCGGTCGCCGTACGGCATGTCGGCGGGCGCTTCGAGCGGGATCGCTTGCGCCGCGAGCGCCCGTCGATAGGTGGAGTCCGTGTTCGGAACATACACGTACAGAAACGCCGGCATCGGATCGCGCAGGCCGCCTCCGTCGCTGACCATCACGACGGAGTCGCCGATCCGGATCTCGGCAGGCAAGCCGGCACGGCATTCGCCTTCTGCGTCGAACACCGTGCGGATGAAGGCGACCAGGTTGCGCGGATCCGGCACGACGATCCGCGGCGTGACGGTATGCCATCCATCGGGTTGAAATGGAGCCATGATGTGCGACCTCCGACGAGATTTCAGGCTGGATTGTCCTCCTCGAACGGCAACCTGCAAAGCGGGCGCGCGGTATCGACCGCGAACGTTTCCGTGCATCGCTTCACGTGTCGGTCTCGTAAAACAGGCCGTATTCGCCGTTCGTTCGCCCGATTCGCGCGAACCCGGGTTCCCCCAGATGCATGCCGGCGATCAGCAGCCCTTCCGAGCTGGCCCGGTCGAGCAGTCGCGCACGCGTCGCCGCCGCCTGCGACGCATCCTGGTCGAACGCAATCGAGACGTCCGGCCGCTTGATCTGGATGTGCGGGAAATGCACGATATCGCCCCACACGAGCAGGCCCTGATCACCGGATTCGAGCACATAGCCGGTATGTCCGTCGGTATGCCCCGGTAGCGGGATCGCAGCGATTCCGGGCAGCACCTCGCCTTCGTCGAAGGTCCGAAGCGCGTCGCCGTAAGCGTCGAATGCCTGACGCGCGATCCGGAAATTGCCGCGGGCGCGCTCGCTGGCGCGGCTCAGATTGCCGTCGTCGCGCCAGAACGCGACCTCGCGTCGATGCGCGAGCAGCTCCGCATTCGGAAACGCAACGTGTCCGGCGGCATTCACCAGCCCGCCGATGTGGTCGGGATGGGCGTGCGTGAGCAAAACCGTGTCGATCTCGGCAGGATCGATGCCGGCCAGCCGTAAGTTGTCCTGCAGACGGCCGCCCCATTGCCTGATGCCGCCGGCTCCTGCATCGACGAGAATCGTGCGGCCCGCGCCGCGCACGACGTAGCAGTTGATATGCACGGCGGACGGCTCCTGCTGCCCGGCCGCGCGCTGCATGCCGGCAGCGTCGGCCACGTCGATATTCGACAGGAAATCGAGGCTGGCCGTGAGGTAGCCGTCGCTGATCGCGGTGATCGTGAAATCCCCGACACGCTGACAGGGAAACGTAACGTTGGACATCATGCTTCTCCGGTGCGGCTAGTTTCGCGCGTGAAGGTTCGGCACGGCATGACCGAAACAGCGGATGCGCGCCGTCAGCCCCGTGCGGCGAACGACGGCGCGATCCAGCGCTTCCATGAACGCGTCCATGACCGCGGGCGGACGGAACGATTCCACGCGATACCGGATTTCCGCGAAAACGGGATGCCCGCAGCCGTGCCGAACCGCCACGTAAATGACGTGGACGTTCCTGACTTCTGCCTGAAGGACACGCGTACAGAGTTCGATGCAATCGCCGGAAAGTTCGGCGAGGCGCGCGTCGGGCGGCATGCGTTCCGCATCGATATGGAAAGTCACGTTAGGCATCGCCGCGCTTCTTCGTCAGTTGCATCGTCATCGGTGCGTACAGGTCAAGGCCGGCCGGTACGTCGTCGACGAGCGGGGCATCGCTCCGGGGGAGTACCGCGAGCCAGCGGCGCGCCGGAAACCGCTCCAGTGCAACGGCCTCCATGGCCAGCGGCTTCAGGCCCAGTTCGATCAGCGGGCCGGGGCCGCTGTCGCTCAGCACGAGCAGTTCGTCGGCGTCGACCGCCGGCGCATGATCGATATCGCCGTAGAGATTGCGGTGCCAGTCGGTGATGTGCTGCTGCCAACGCGCGAAATTGCCGCCGCCTTTCCGTCGATATTCATCGCCGGTCAGCACGTCGAGACCGTCGATCGTGTGAATGGCCAGATAAACGGGGCAGCCGCCGCTTATCGCCCTGAAGCGCTGCGACGTGTGAAAGCCGGCGACCGAGATGAGGGCCGGCAGCTTGTCGTCGCTGTAGAAATCGTTCCATTCGGCTTCGCTGGCGGCGTCGGCGAAGCTGCATTCGACGGTATAGATCATTGGATCGTCCTTCGTGACGAGTGAGCATCCTGCACCTCGAATACGGGATATTCAGTGCAGTGACGTAATGCTAATCTGCTGTCTTTCACACAGATATCGACTTAAAGTCAGCCTTCAGTGACATTTGATCAAGCTGACCGTCGAACGCACCCCGACCGGCGAAACCCACGATGCGACGCAAGATCCCCAGCAATTCCGCGCTCCTGGCCTTCGAGGCGGCGGCCCGACACGGCAGCTTCGCCCGCGCCGCCGACGAGCTGGCGCGCACCGAAGGCGCCGTCAGCCGCCAGATCGGCCGGCTGGAGGCGTTCCTCGGCGTGACGCTGTTCGAGCGCGTCGGCAACCGGGTGCGACTTGCGCCCAACGGCACGCGATACGCGGTGCAGGTGCGCGAGATTCTGGATCGGCTGGAACGGGACAGCCTGTATCTGATGGGGCAGCCCGTCGAAGGCGCGAGCATCGACATCGCCGCGATCCCGACCTTCGCGACCCGCTGGCTGATCCCGCGGTTGAAGCGCTTTCAGGCGCGCCATCCGAACGTCACCGTGCACATCGCCGAACGGATGGAACCGTTCCTGCTGGCCGGCAGCGGGTTCGACGCCGCCATTCATTTCGACCATCCCGCGTGGGCCGGCATGCATCTGCATCCGCTGTTGGAAGAGGTGCTGGTGCCCGTCTGCAGTCCGGCGCTCATCGAAGGCGTTGGCGCGAATCCGTCGCTGGATGCGCTGCCGCGCCTTCATCGGCGACAGAATCCGGATGCGTGGCAGGTCTATGCGCAGGAAACCGGCATCGTGCTGACCAATTCGGCGGTCGGCCCGCGATACGATCTTCATTCGATGCTGATCGAGGCCGCGCTGGCCAGCCTGGGTGTCGCACTGGTGCCGCGCCTTTACATCGGGACGGAGCTCGAGCAAGGGCGGCTGGTTGCGCCCTGGCCGGACGGCAAGGCGATTACGAAAAACTTTTGCCTCGTGCTTCCCGAGCCGATCGAATTGAGCGCGGCGCCGGTGCGGGCGTTTGCGGAGTGGTTGCTGGACGACGCGCGGGACGCGGCGCGTTGATGCCGTTGCGGTGGATTTCGGCAAGTTTGCGTAACGCAAAGGGAGCGCGGCAAAGGAACCGCATCCGCCGACACGTCGAACCGCTCCACCACCCCGCTAATCCAGGTACGGCTTCAATACGCCCCCGATCCAGTCCATGAAAGCCCGCACGCGCGGCGAAAGATTGCGCCGATGCGCGACGACGAGCGACGCGGCAAGCGGCTCGGGACGCAAGTCCGGCAACACCTCCACGAGCGCGCCGCTTTCGAGGTGATGCGCGAGCGCCGAATAGCCGGCCTGGATCAGCCCGATGCCCGCCAGCCCCGCCGCGTGATAGGTCTGCACGCTGTTGACCTGCATCGCGCTGGGCAACGGCAACCACGCATAGCCGTCGCCATCCGGATATTCCCATCCGGGATGCCGCGCGCCGAGCGTCAGCGTGTAGTGGATCATCTTGTGCCCCTGGCTGTGCAGATCGGCGAGCGTATGCGGCACGCCATGCCGCGCGAGATAGGCAGGGCTCGCCGCATTCGTCATGCGCAGCTTGCCGAGCGGCCGGGCAATCAGCGTCTCGTCGGCGATCGGGCCCAGCCGGATCACGCAATCGAACCCTTCCCGAACGAGATCGACACGCCGGTCGGTGCTGGACAGCTCCAGCTCCAGATCCGGATGCGCGGCCATCAGTTGCGGCAGCGCCGGCACCACGACGCTGCGCGCCAATTCCGTGGGCATGTCCACGCGCAACCTGCCGCGCAGCGACGCGCCGCGCCCCGAGAACATCGACTGCAATTCCTGCATTTCGGCGAGCAGGTCGGTCGCACGCGCATAGAACGCGCGGCCGTCCTCGGTGAGCTGCACGCGCCTCGTGGTGCGATGCAGGAGTGCGACACCCATGTCCCGTTCGAGCGCACGGATGACCGTGGATACCCGTCCCTTCTGAATGCCGAGGCTTTCGGCGGCACGCGTGAAGCTCGCCATTTCGGCGACACGGGCAAAAATCAAAAGCGCATCAAGGTTCTGCATTGTTCATCCGGAAAGTAACGGAACGTTCAATCTGTCGTCGTTTATAACCCGATTGCGGCTCGGTAGAGTGGCTTCCCACGTCGTCTGAACGACAACCCGAACGAAAGGAAACCATCATGGATCAACTCTCCCCGCCGGCAAAAACGGTCGTCGTCTACCACTCCGGCTACGGCCATACGCAACGGATGGCCGCCGCTGTCGCGGACGGCGCCAGCGCCGCACTCGTCGCGATCGACGCCGACGGCAACCTCGCCGACGACGCGTGGCACACATTGGCCGACGCCGACGCGATCCTGTTCGGCTCGCCGACCTACATGGGCGGCCCGAGCTGGCAGTTCAAGAAGTTCGCGGATGCGTCGTCGAAGGTCTGGTTCGAAAGCGGATGGCAGAACAAGGTCTTCGGCGGCTTCACCAATAGCGCAAGCCTCAACGGCGACAAGCTCAATACGCTCAAATACTTCTTCCTGCTGGCCGGACAGCACGGCGGCATCTGGGTCAGCATGGACATCAAGCCGGCCAATCTGAAAGCGTCGGCGCGCGACGACCTGAACCGCATGGGCGCCTACATCGCGCCGATGGCGCAAACGCCGGCCGATGCGTCGCCGGAAGAGATGTCGCCGGGCGACCTCGAAACGGCCCGCCGCTATGGCGCACGCGTCGCGGCGATTGCCGGGCAGTTGCGGGCCGGCACATCACGCTCCAACTGACATTCCGACGTTCGTGCGGGGCGCCACCGGCCGACGCCTCGTATTGTGTCCGGCCGATTCCGAAGGGCGCAACAATGAAATACAAGCAATTGGGCCGCACCGGCCTGTACGTCTCCGAGCTGTGCCTCGGCACGATGACGATGGGCGGCAACGCGGATGCCGGCATGTGGGCGGCGATCGGCGCGGTCGGCCAGGACGACGCGAACCGTCTGATCGCCCGTGCGCTCGACGCCGGCATCAACTTCATCGACACCGCCGATATTTACTCGTTCGGGCAGTCCGAACGCGTGGTCGGGCAGGCACTGCGCGACCTCGGCGTCCCGCGCCACGAGATCGTGCTGGCGACGAAGACAGCCGGCGTGATGGGTGCGGGCCCCAACGACCAGGGCGCGTCGCGCGGTCACATCATGGATTCGGTGCAGCGAAGCCTGGAACGGCTCCAGGTCAACCATATCGACCTGTACCAGATTCACGCGAGCGACCCCGTCACGCCGATCGAGGAGACGCTGCGCGCGCTCGACGATCTGACGCGACAGGGGCTGGTCCGTTACGTCGGCGTGTCGAACTGGCGGGCGGGCAAGATCGGCAAGGCGCTCGGCCTGAGTGCCGCGCTTCACGCCACGCGCTTCGAGACGCTCCAGGCCTACTACTCGATCGCCGGGCGCGACGTGGAGCGCGAGCTGGTTCCGCTCGCCGTCGACGAGCAAATGGGGCTGCTCGTCTGGTCGCCGCTCGCCGGCGGATTGCTGTCGGGCAAGTTCGGCCCCGGCGCGTCGACCGAAGCAGGTTCGCGGCGCGGTCATTTCGATTTTCCGCCGGTCGATCCGGATCGGGCCTGGCCGTGCGTGGCGGAGATGCGCGCGATCGCCGGCGCGCACGGCGTCTCGGTCGCGCGGATTGCGCTCGCGTGGTTGCTCGCCAGGCCGGCCGTCACCAGCGTCATCATCGGCGCCAAGCGGATCGATCAGCTCGACGACAATCTCGGCGCGGTCGACGTCGTCCTGACCGACGAAGAACTGGCGCGCCTCGATGCCGTGAGCGCGTTGCCGCCGTGCTATCCCGGCTGGATGATCGCGCGTCAGGAAGCGGGCAGGATTCCCGGGCCGTTCACACGCACCACGGCGCAATAGGACCGGCGGCACTTCATCGGCGGTTCGGCACGGGCGGTGCCGAAACCGCCCGTGTCGAGCAGGCCGTGCCTGCGATGCGCGCTTGCATCCGGTAGTCCGGTTTCTTGTACAGCGTTGCGGAACGCGCCTCAATATCCGGACGATAGACTTTCTCCTTCCACTTGTCCGACGGAATTTCCTCGAAGCCGACTGATAGGGATTCCTCACCATAACCGAGTATCTCCATCACATCGCGCGTGATGGCATCCGCCAGACGTTGCTTCTGCTCCTCGGTTTCCCGGGCCAGGTTTCTCCGAATTCGACGATCGCTCCTGCGTCGCGCATCACTTCGGAAACACGCCTCGGCTCATCGCATCGAGCTGCCGGACGATCTCGGCGCGCAATTCGGCCGATACGTCGACGCTGTCGAGCAACTCCGATATCCACAACCCGTCGGCCGCGAGCCGGCAAATCATCAGCGTCGCGGCCCGCTCGAGCGGCACCGGGTCGGGCCGCGTCCATTCGCGCATCGGCACCGACCATCGCGCGCGCGTGTCCGTCTCGGTGATCATCGACGCGATCAGCACGCGCAGCACGTCGGTACTCGCGGCCGGATTGGCCGCATCGAGCACCGCATGCAGATACGCGCGCGCCGCCGCGCCGTCGCCGTCGGAATCCGCCGCGAGCCGCGCGGCCAGTTGCGCGCCGAACCGCTCGGTCGCCTGCCCGAACAGCGCGTCCAGCAGCCCCTGCTTGTTCGCGAAGTGATATTGCAGCGCGCCTTTCGTCACGCCGGCGCGCTCGGCCACTGCATCGAGCGTCAACGCGGCCACGCCGTGATGCGTCGCGATCTCCGACGCGGCCGCCAGCAATTGCGCGCGCACCTGATCCGGCGCTTTTTTCCGCCGCACGCCGGTCGCGGCGGTAGCCGGCGGCGCCGCTGATCCTTCAGAGGCCCGTGCAGCGGGCGTTTCAGCCGGTTCGACGGGCGCGGACACGTCGCGCGGCGCGGGTTCGAGGCGTTTTTTCATGGTGCGGATGGTAGCACCGCACGTCTCGATTTAAACATTCCGTCTGGATGGTATGATCCGCCGCATGAACAAATCGGCCCCCTCCCCCTGGTCCACGCTCGACACTGCCATCGCCCGTGGACGCGACGCACTCGTGCGCCTTCAGCAGCCCGACGGCAGTTGGTGTTTCGAACTCGAATCCGACGCGACGATCACCGCGGAATACATCCTTATGATGCATTTCATGGACCGGATCGACGACGTGCGCCAGGAGAAGATGGCGCGCTACCTGCGCGCGAACCAGCGGCTCGACACGCACGGCGCATGGGATCTGTACGTCGACGGCGCGCCGGACGTGTCGTGCAGCGTGAAGGCGTATTTCGCGCTGAAGGCGGCCGGCGACAGCGAACAGGCGCCGCACATGGTCCGCGCGCGCGATGCGATCCTGAAGCTCGGCGGCGCGGCACGCTCGAACGTGTTCACGCGCATCCTGCTCGCGACGTTCGGTCAGGTGCCGTGGCGCGCGACGCCGTTCATGCCGGTCGAATTCGTGCTGTTCCCGAAGTGGGTGCCGATCTCGATGTACAAGGTCGCGTACTGGGCGCGCACGACGATGGTGCCGCTGTTGGTGCTGTGCTCGCTGAAGGCGCGGGCGCGCAATCCGCGCAACGTCTCGATCCGCGAGCTGTTCGTCACGCCGCCGGACGAAGAGCGCCGGTACTTCCCGCCCGCGCGCGGCATGCGTCGGCTGTTCCTCGCACTCGACCGCACGGTCCGCCATATCGAACCGCTGATACCGAAGCGCCTGCGGCAGCGCGCGATCCGGCATGCGCAAGCGTGGTGTGCGGAACGGATGAACGGCGAGGACGGGCTCGGCGGCATTTTCCCGCCGATCGTGTACAGCTACCAGATGATGCAGGTGCTCGGCTACCCGGACGACCATCCACTGCGGCGCGATTGCGAAAACGCGCTGGAGAAGCTGCTGGTCACGCGGCCGGACGGCAGCGTGTATTGCCAGCCGTGCCTGTCGCCGGTGTGGGATACCGCGTGGAGCACGATGGCGCTCGAGCAGGCGCGTGGTGTCGCGGGGCCGGAAACCGGCGAGTCGGCCGGCGCGCTGCGCGAGCTCGATGCACGCATCGCCCGCGCGTACGACTGGCTGGCCGAACGGCAAGTGAACGACCTGCGCGGCGACTGGGTCGAGAACGTCCCGGCCGACGTCGAGCCGGGCGGATGGGCGTTCCAGTACGCGAACCCGTATTACCCGGACATCGACGACAGCGCGCTCGTCACCGCGATGCTCGATCGGCGCGGCCGTACGCGCCGCCACGCGGACGGCACGAACCCGTATGCATCGCGCGTCGCGCGCGCACTGGACTGGATGCGCGGGCTGCAATCGCGCAACGGCGGCTTCGCGGCGTTCGATGCGAACTGCGACCGCATGTACCTGAACGCGATCCCGTTCGCCGATCACGGCGCGCTGCTCGATCCGCCGACCGAGGACGTATCGGGCCGCGTGCTGCTGTGCTTCGGCGTGACGAAGCGCGCGGAAGACCGCGCGTCGCTCGCGCGCTGCATCGACTACGTGAAGCGCACGCAGCAGCCCGACGGCAGCTGGTGGGGCCGCTGGGGCACGAACTACCTGTACGGCACGTGGAGCGTGCTGGCCGGCCTCGCGCTCGCCGGCGAGGACAAGTCGCAGCCCTATATCGCACGCGCGCTCGACTGGCTGCGCGCACGGCAGCATGCGGACGGCGGCTGGGGCGAGACGAACGACAGCTACATCGACCCGAAGCTGGCCGGCACGAACGGCGGCGAGAGCACGTCGAACTGCACCGCGTGGGCACTGCTCGCGCAGATGGCGTTCGGCGACTGCGAATCCGATTCGGTGAAACGCGGCATCGCGTATCTGCAGTCGGTGCAGCAGGAAGACGGCTTCTGGTGGCACCGTTCGCACAATGCGCCGGGCTTTCCGCGCATCTTCTACCTGAAGTATCACGGCTATACCGCGTACTTCCCGCTGTGGGCGCTCGCGCGTTACCGGCGGCTGGCGGGCGCCGCGGCGGCGGCGCCGGCTGCCGTCGAAGCGGACGGCACAGCTATCGCTTGAACGACCACGTGCTCGATCGCGCTGCGCGCGTCGAAACCCGGCGGAAACGAGACAAACGATTCATCGCGCAGGTCGGCCCGCCGCGCGACGCACTTGTGCGCGCGCCGCTGCCCGCGCGGCACGATGCAGCACATCGCGTTTTGCGCGAGCCGCATGCGGCCGCATGCGGGACGGGCTCGGCGACTTCGACGTGGTGCGGTCTTGCGCCCGGCGAGACGATCGGCCGGATCAGACGAAACCCTCTTCGACCAGCGTACAGCCGTGGGCCGTGATCTCGTGCCGCTGGCCCGAGCCGCCGACCACGCGGCTCCAGCTCTCGGACACGAGCACCGCGGCATCGCCGTCGGTGCGCAGCGCGTAACCGAATCCGCCGTACATGCCAGGCACCGCGAACCACATGCGCCCGGCTTGCGCGTCGAATTCGAGCAGCGGTTCGAGTTCGGGAAAACGCAGTGCGTCGACCCGCAGGTGCGCGATGCGGCCACCGATCATGTCGTGGAAATGACGCTGGATGGCGCGCAGCGTGCCGTCAGGCACGAGGCGCCGCGGCTGCGGCGTCAACAGCGCGACCAGATGCCGATGCCCGCGCGACGCGGCAATGTCGACCGCGCGCTCGCCTCGCACATCGCGCAGCATGCGCCATGCGCCGAGCCGCAGCAATTCCGCGACGACCTCCTGCGGCGCGCCGCCATACGCGGCCTGATGCAGCGGCGCGTATAGCGACGTGCCTCCCGGCCGCGTCGCGTTGACGAGCGCGGGCTGTTGCGCGACACGCTCGATCAGTGTCGCCCATGCGCCGTCGCGCGCCGCATCGGCCAATGCGTGCCTGCTCGCCAGTTGCGCGTCGTCGAGCACGTCGGCGCCCGTGATTCCGTCCCATACGATGCTCAATCGGTTCTCCTCCGTCGCCCGGTGCGTCGCCCGCCGCGCACGCGATTGCCCGCCCATCATAAGCATTTCCCGACGCGGCGGGCGCGGCGACCTTACCGCCCGTCGCCGAGCGATCCGAGGATCCGGTAGGCAACCTTCACGCGGTCCTCGATCGGCACGCTGCCGTTCGCGAGCATCACGATCGCGATCCGCTTCGCGGGAACGAACGCGACATACGTGCTGAAGCCGCCGGTCGAACCCGTCTTGTTGATCCAGGTCGCAGGGTTTGGCGCAAGCGGCGGCTGGATCGCGCTGGCCGGCACCGCATCGAACAGCATCTTCGGCGCATTGCCCGCGAGCAGCGTGGGCAGCACGACCGGGTACGGATACTGTTCCCAGATCAAATCCTGCGTCAGCGGGCCTGCGCGGAAGTAGCCGGTATGCGTGCGTTCGATCGCGCGCTGCAGGCGCGGCGCGGTCTGGATCATCCCCATGTTCGCCTGCACGAAGCGCAGCAGGTCGGCCGCCGTGGTCCGCACGCCGTACGCCTGCTGCCACAGCATGCCTTGCGTCATCCGGGTCGGCTTGCCGTCCTTCGTGTAGCCCTGCGCATAGTCGGCCATGCGCGCGTCGGGCACGTCGATGTAGGTATGCGTCATCCCGAGCGCGGGAAAGAGCCGCTGCTCCATCAGCGTCGCGAAATCCTGGTGCATCGCCTTCGCGGTGAGCCAGCCGAGCATGCCGATCGCGACGTTCGAATACTTGCGCTGCGTACCAGGCGCATAGTCGGGCCGCCACGCGTCGAGATAGCGGATCAGGCCCGCGTCGTCGCGAATGCTGTCCGGTACCTGCAGCGGCGTCCCGCCGGGCGTGTGCGTGCCGAGCTGGAGCAGCGTCACGACGCCGAACGGCTTGCCCTGCACCTCGGGCAGATATTTGGCCACGGGGTCCGCGAGCGACAATTCGCCGCCCTCCTGCGCGTCGGCGGCGAGCGTCGCGGTCAGCGTCTTGCTCACCGAGCCGATTTCGAACAGCGTGTCGCCGGTCACCGGCTTGCCGGTTTGCTTCGACATCACACCGTAGTCGAACACGTAGGGCTTGCCGCCGGCGACGATGCCGACCGCCATGCCGGGGATCGCATACTGCTTCATCAGCGGCGCGATATGGCGGGTGACGGTGTCGTGGAGGTCGTCCTGCGTGACGGCGGCCGCACGACCGGCCGCGGCGGTCGCGCATGCGGCGACGAACAGGGTCGCGGCGAAGCGTGTCGCATTGAATCGCATGAGTGCGGTTCCTTTCGATTCCAGATGGTTGCATGGACAACAGATCTGGCCGCGCCGCGCGGAGCGGACGGCGGCCGGCCTGTCGAAGCAGGACTATCCGCTACCGCCCGGCCGCCAACAATCGACGATATGTTGCGCGAGCCGAAAGAAAAACTTATGAGGTACGTGACATGCCGGACGGGGCCGCGACTCCGTCGGCGCCGCATGCCTGTTTTTCAGGAAAACCGGTCGGTTTTGACGGCATCGAATCCGGGCACATGCAGCCGATCGCCCGCGAACGCGTGCTCGCCGAATTCCTGCGCTCGCGCGCCGGCACGCGGCTCGCCCGACAACTGCAACGCGTCACCTGCGCGATGGCGCTCGACATGCGAGAACGCGGCCGACGCACGCCTGCGCGTCGGCGGCCCGTGCGTGCGTCACCCCGGCAGCCGGTCGAGAAACGCCAGCATCGCCGCGTTGAACCGCGCGGGCCGCTGCAGCGGCGCGAAATGGCTCACGCCGGGCAGGATCGTCAGCGTCGCGCCGGGGATCGTTCGCGCGAGGTACGCCGCATGCTCGGGCCGGATGAATTCGTCGTGCTCGCCCTGCACGATCGCAACCGGCACGGCGATCGCCGCGAGATCCTGCGCGGTGTAATTCGGTTGCGTGCGCATCATTTCGCTGACGGCGGCCACGAACGCGTCGAACTGGTCCGGTGTCGCGGACAGTTGCGCATAGTCCTTGCGATGTCGCGCGAAACAACGGTCGATCAGCGGGCTCGGCACCATGTCCTTCGTGCCGCCCGGATCCATGTTGCACGCGAAGAAGAACACGCCGGCCGCGCGTTCCGGCGCACGGGCGGCCAGCACGAGCGCGATGCATGCGCCGTCGCTCCAGCCGACGAAGCGCGCACGGTCGACCTGCAGCGCGTCGAGCACGGCCAGCACGTCCGATGCCATGCGTTCGTACGAATAGGGTCGGTCGTCGCGCGTGCTGCGGCCGTGGCCGCGACTGTCGATCACGATCGCGCGGTAGCCGGCCGCGAGCAGCGCCGGTACCTGGTTGCCCCAGTTGCCGCCATGGCCGAGGCCGCCGTGCAGCAGCACGACCGCCGGCCCCTGGCCGAACGACGCGTGCCAAATGTGCGCACCGTCGTGGTCGATCCATCCTTCGGCATCGGCCGCCGGCAGCGGCGTGCCGCCGTGCGCGTCGAAGCGAAGGAGTTCGTCGTCGAATTCCGCATTCATCGTTCAGCCGTCCTCGAGAGGGAGACGCGCTTGCGATTGTAATGCGTGCGGCCGACGCCGCCGTCGCCGCTCAGGCCTGCGTCGACACCAGCCCGCCCGACGGCGAGCCGCCGGATTTTTCGAGCGCCGCGGCAAGTTGCGAGATCGCCGTCGCCAGCGCGGCTGAAATCGCGCTGGCTTCCGCACTCAGCGACTGCTGTTCGACGGCCGCAGCCGGGTCGTCCTTTGCGCGCTGGGCCGCGGTGGCCATCTGCCGCTCCAATGTCGCGAGCTGCTTTTGCAGCCGCTCGATCAGCGCCTTCAACTGGGCGACTGCCGGGTCTTGCGACGATGCGCCCGCCGTGCCGGGCGCGGCGCCGGTGGCGCCCGTCGACTCCTTCGTGCCGGTGGTGCCGGAAGTGCCGGTCGAACCCGTGGCGCTCGCGGCATCCGTCGCGCCACCGGTGGACGACGTCGCGGCGGGCGGGTTCGCGGTCACGCCGCTGTCCGCGAGCGGGAATTGCGGGGTCGTGGAGAAATCGATCTGCATCGTGTCGGTCCGTGTGTCGTCGGTAAGCGAAATGACAGGGGCGAGAATCGCCTTTCAATTGTTGACGGCATTCGTCACACGAAACTTGAATATCGGGGGTCGGGTGGATTGCCGGATGATGACCGCAATTGATCGCGAAAGGGCCAGATTGGCGGCACGATGGCGCTGGTAAAATCGGCGCTTCGTCGGCGCGGAACGCGCATGTCGGACGTCTATTCCAGACCCGACCGCGTGATATCGCCGGCTTCGACTCCCGGCCGGCATGCAACGTGTGCCGACGCCGCCACCGCGGCTTCCCGGATCGCCTTTTCCGTCGCTTGCGTGCACGCCTCGCTCACCGCTCGAGCGGCAAACGCCGCGCGGCACGCATTCACTTCATCACGCATTCGAGGAACACACGATGGCCCGCATCGGCGCCTTCTGCATCACGACGTGGCTCGCCGCCGCGATTCTCTACTTCGGCCAGCACTCCGTCGCGATGATCGTGCTCAGCGGTGTCGTCGTATTCGGCGGGTTCGATCTGCTGCGTCCGTGACCGCGCGGCCGTGCTGCCCGGTGCGGCCGTATCGGGCGCTTCATTCCCCGGCATTCTCGTGCACGCGTCGCCGGCTTGCGCGATCGACAACGCTTCGTCGAGCCGCGCGACGATGTTTTCCGCCATCTCGTGGCCGATCGACAAGCCGTGAGTGAACAGCGCCTGCGATGGCCCGTCAGCGCGGCAGCGTCCTCAACGAAGACGGCCCGCCCGTCAGCGCGATCCGCTTGCCCGTATCGCGCAGCTTGCCGCCCTCGACTGCATACAGCGCAAGCTGCCGTTCGACGTTGAACTGCACGATCACGTGCCGGCTGTCGGCGGTAAACACGATGCCCTGCGCGGCTTCGCCGCCCGGCGCCTCGCTCACCTTCACGGCCTGCCCGTCGCGGATTTCGAACAGCAGTACCTTGCCGAGCTTGTGGCGGCCCGGGTTGTCGGCCGTCAGGTTCGAGCCGTCCATCGCCTGCACGGCGATCCACTTCCCGTTCGGCGAAATCGCGACGCCTTCCGGCAGCGACGGCACCGTCAAATACTGGACCGTGCGGAACGGCACGCGCGATACGTCGATCAACGCGACCGAATCGGCGTCGCCCGCGAGCGTGCCGGCGTAACCCGGCAGCCCGGCGAGCCCGACGTTGCTGACGACGGCCCAGCGGTTGTCGCTCGACACGTCGATCGTGTACGGCGCAACGCCCGTGCTCAGGCGCGTGCCGCTGTCGGTTACCTTGCCGTCGTCGACGTTCAGCACTGCGATGCCCTGCTCGTCACGCAGCGACACGAGCGCATGCTTGCCGTCGTGCGTGAAGCTGATCCCGGCCAGCCGCTTCTTGCCGATTTTCAGGGCGCCATCGAGCGTCACGTGCGTGCCGTCGATGCGCAGGATCGACACGCTGCCGTCGACGTTGGCGACGAGCGCGAGCCGGCCCGAGCGGTCGATCGCGATCCCTTGCGGATGCGTGCCGAGCTCGACGCGCGTAATCGCGGGCGGCACGGTGTCGAGATTCACGACCTGCAGGAACGTGTCGAGCACGAGCTGCTTCGCGGCCGTGTCATAGCGCGTCGGCGCACCGACGAGCGCGAGCTTCGCGTCGGGCGTGATCGCGACGGCCTGCGGCGGCCCCTGAATGCCGTTCTCGACGTCGACCTGCAGCGCGACCTTCGGCGGGAAGGTGCTCGCGTCGAGCAGCGTCAGCGTATCCGCGGGCGGAGACGGCAGATAGGTGTCGCGACCCTCGACGCGCTGGTACTTGCCGTCGTTGCCGGACACGATCCAGTCGGCGGCGTGTACGGCAACGGCCGTCGTGGCGAGGGCCAGCGCGGCGAGCAGGCGCGCGCTGCGCAGGCGGAAAGGATTCGAATGCATGGCGGTCGGTTCTCCGGATCGGTTGCGGACGCAATGGATTGCCCGACCCTGCTGCCCGACGGGCCGGCGCCATCGCATGATGCCCGAAAGCGCGCGCGCCCGGCGTCTTGCGCCCCGTTTCCGTCAGCCCGTCGATCGTGCGACTGCCGACCAACATGAGCGACACGCGCGCACCACGACGACGGCTTTACCAATTGATTCGGTCTTCGAATCAATTTCCATGCACGTCGCGCTTCCCCATCGCACGACCGGCGACGCATCGCCGCGATCGTTCCCCACGGTAGACGCAATTATTTGATTGCTCTATACTCGCCTCAACTTCATCACAAAACGCATGATCTCGTGCGCAACGTGATGTCATTTCGCACTTCGGTGCGCATGCATCCGTTTCGCCACGTCAAAGGGGCCACCGGCCCCAGCGGTCGGCATCGAGCCGCCCGCATCCATGCCGCCTTCGCAAGGCGGCGCCCTGCTCGAACGCGCCTCGCCGTTACGGCGCCGCCGGGCTGAACCTGACAATCAGACGAACGCGTCGTCGCGTTCACCCGACCGCCAGCCGCATCTCGGTGCAGCCGGCAGCACTGTTTCCGTCAGTTCAATCGCGGCCATGCCGGGATCACGAACTTCCATCGCGACGCCATTCGGCGTCATCGCGGCGTGCGCGTGCGCGCGCCGCACCGGATTGAGGAGGCGTATCTTCATGACTCGACGCACTGTCCAACTGGTGGGCAGCCTGGTGGCAATCGTCGCAGCGGGATGGGCATTGGCGCGCGGCATCGGCGCCGAAACGTTCCATCAGCGCTCGGACGATCTCGCCTACTACGCGGGCCAGCACATGCTGCTGGTCGTCTATTCGATGACACTGGCCATCGCCGTCGGCGTGCCGGCCGGCGTGCTGCTGAGCCGGCCGCGATTCCGGCATCAGGCCGAACGCTTCATGCAGGTCTTCAACATCGGCAACACGATCCCGTCGCTCGCCGTGCTGGCCATCGCGCTCGGCATCTTCGGCATCGGCGACGTGCCCGCGATCGTCGCGCTGTTCCTCGCGTCGCTCCTGCCCGTCACGCGCAATGCGTACGAAGGCATGAAGAACGTGCCGGCCGCGCTGCGCGAAGCCGCCAAGGGCATCGGCATGACCGGCTGGCAGTCGCTGGTCCGCGTGGAACTGCCCCACGCGCTGCCGATCATCGTCGGCGGCGTGCGCACCGCGCTCGCGATCAATGTCGGGACGGCACCGCTCGCATATCTGATCGGCGCGGACAGTCTCGGCTCGCTGATCTTCCCCGGCATCTACCTCGACAACCAGCCGCTGCTGCTGCTCGGCGCGTCGCTCACCGCGATCCTCGCACTGGTGCTGGACGGCGTCGTCGCGGCCGGCAGCCGTCGCTGGCTCGCACGCCACGGAGGCGCCGCATGACGCTTCGACGCATCCTTCGATCGCTCGCGCGGCTAGGCATCGCCGGCGCGCTGTGCGTCGCAGCCGGCACCCCGGCATTCGCCGCGAAGCTCGTGCTGGGCGCGAAGAACTTCACCGAGCAATACGTGCTGGCGGAACTCACGTCGCAATACCTGCGCTCGCGCGGCTATGACGTCGAAGTCCGCGCCGGCCTCGGCAGTACGCTCGCACGCAGCGCGCTGGAGAATGGCCAGTTCGACCTGATGTGGGATTACACGGGCACCGCGGCGCTCGTCTACAACAAGATCCAGGACAAGCTGTCGCCCGACGAAATGTACCGGCGCGTCAAGGCGCTCGACGTGCCGCGCGGGCTCGTGTGGCTCGATGCTTCGCCGCTCAACGACACCTACGCGATCGGCCTGCCGAGCCGGCTCGCGCAGGCTACCGGCATCCGGACGGTGTCGCAGCTCGCCGCGCACCTGAAGACCGATCCGGCCGCGAAGCATTACGTATTCGGCATGGACGCGGAATTCGCGAACCGCCCCGACGGCCTGAAGCCGCTGCTCGCCGCCTACGGCATGCAGTTCAGCCGCGCCCAACTGAAACAGATGGATCCGGGGCTCGTCTATACGGCCCTGCACAACGACCAGTTGCAGATCGGGCTCGTCTACACGACCGACGGACGCGTGAAGGGCTTCGGCATCGTGCCGCTCGAGGACGACAGGCACTTCTTCCCACCGTACAACGCGACGCCCGTGGTCCGCAAAGCCACGCTGGAGCGCAATCCGAAGCTCGCGACGCAACTCAACGCACTGTCGGCCGTGCTCGACAACGACGCGATGCAGGGGATGGCCAAGGCGGTCGACCTCGACGGCCGATCGCCGCGCGACGTCGCCGATGCGTTCCTGCGCGCCCACCCGCTACCTTGAAGGAGGACCGATGAGCGTATTCGACTATCTCGCTTCGAGCTGGCCCGAGCTGCTGCAGCTCACGCTGCAGCACGTATGGCTCGTCGCGATCGCCGTGGGTTGCGCGATCGTCGCCGGCGTACCGCTCGGTATCCTGATCAATCGTCACGACTGGCTGGCCGGGCCGCTGCTCGGCCTCGCCACGCTCGTGCTCACGCTGCCGTCCATCGCGCTGTTCGGCCTGATGATCCCGTTCTTCTCGCGCTTCGGCCAGGGCATCGGCGCCGCGCCCGCGATCACCGCCGTGTTCCTCTACTCGCTGCTGCCGATCATGCGCAACACCTACCTCGCATTGCACAACGTGGATGCGGGAATCAAGGAAGCCGGCACCGGCATCGGCATGACGTCGTGGCAGCGCCTGCGTCTCGTCGACTTGCCGCTGGCGGTGCCCGTGATTCTCGCGGGCGTGCGCACCGCCGTCGTGATGAACATCGGCGTGATGACGATCGCTGCCGTGATCGGCGCGGGCGGCCTCGGCACGCTGATCCTGCGTGCAATCGGGCAGAGCAGCATGATGAAACTACTGGTGGGCGCGGTGCTCGTGAGCCTGCTCGCGATCGTCGCCGACCGGCTGCTGCAGATGCTGCAACGTGCATTGACACCGAAGGGAGTGCAGAAGACATGATCGAACTCGACAAACTGACCAAGACCTTCACACGCAAGGACGGCCAGGCCGTGCGCGCGGTCGACTCCGTGAGCCTGTCGGTGCCCGAAGGGGAAATCTGCGTGTTCCTCGGCCCGTCGGGCTGCGGCAAGACCACCACGCTCAAGATGATCAACCGGTTGATCCCCGCGACGTCGGGCCGCGTGCTCATCAACGGCGAGGATACGGCGCAACTGGACGAAGTCGACCTGCGGCGCCACATCGGCTACGTGATCCAGCAGATCGGGCTGTTCCCGAACATGACGATCGAGGAGAACATCACCGTCGTGCCGCGCCTGCTCGGCTGGGACAAGAAGCGCTGCGCCGAACGCGCGCGCGACCTGATGTCGATGGTCGCGCTCGATCCGAAGCTGTACCTGAAACGCTATCCGCGCGAGTTGTCGGGCGGGCAGCAGCAGCGCATCGGCGTGATTCGCGCGCTGGCCGCCGATCCGCCCGTGCTGCTGATGGACGAGCCGTTCGGCGCGGTCGATCCGATCAATCGCGAATCGATCCAGAACGAGTTCTTCCAGATGCAGCGGCAACTGAACAAGACCGTGATCATGGTGAGCCACGACATCGACGAAGCGATCAAGCTGGGCGATCGCATCGCCGTGTTCCGGCGCGGCCAGCTCGTTCAGTACGATCACCCCGACACGCTGCTCGCCCGCCCGCGCGACGAGTTCGTCGCGCAGTTCGTCGGTCAGGACAGCACGCTCAAACGCCTGCTGCTCGTGAAGGCTGGCGACGCCGCGACGCAGCCCGAAACGGCGCGCGTCGATACGCCGCTCGCGCACGCGCTGGCGGTGATGGACGAAACCGACTGCCGCTACCTGACCGTGCTCGACGACGCGGGCCGGGCGCTCGGCTACGTGACGCGCCGCGCGGCACGCACCGACGGCGGCGTGTGCGGCGAACGCGTGACGCCGTTCCCGGCCGGCGTCGCGGCGGACGACAACCTGCGCATCGTGCTGTCGAAGATGTACCAGTACAGTGTGTCGTGGATGCCGGTGCTCGACGCCGACGGGGCATGGCTCGGCGAGATCACGCAGGATTCGATCGCCGCATACCTGAGCTCCGGCCGGTCGCGCCGGCAAACCGGCCAGCCGCCGGGCAGTCCGGCCGATGCGGCGGCCGCGGTCGCCACGCCCTGAGTCGCGCCCGGGCCGGCGCTTCGTCGCACCGGTCTCGGGAAACGAACCGAATCGATGCCGCCCGTTGCAGAAAACGACGATCGTGTTCGTTCGGATCGTGCGTCGAAAAATCGGTAGCCCGAAACGAATCGGGAATTGAATTGAATCGACACGAGCGATCGGCTGTCGTACGGCCCGACGCACGCCGATCGGGAAACCCCATGCCGGCGTGCCGAACCGGCAAACGTCAGCGCAGCGGCGCACGGATCTTTCCGTCGACCTTCAACGTGCGGCGCTCGCGCGCGGCCTCGTATTCAACCGTCTGCCCAGGCGCTAGCGCGCCGTAGGACCGGCCGTTCACGTAGACGACGCCGTCGCGCAACTCGATCCTGTCGCCGTCGACGGTCGCAGTGGCCCGGTCGCCCTGCAAGACTGCGCCCGAACAGCCGGCGGTCGAGAAGCTGCGAACCGACGCGCCCGGCATCGCGGTGCTCCCGTCACCCCGAGCCGCCGAATGCGCGGCGCTGCACGGCGGCGCGTCCATGGTGTCGGCCGCGTGGAGCGGCGCCGGCCCGATACCGCCCCCGGCAAGCAACGCGATCGTCATCGGTAACAGCTTGTTCATGGTGATCTCCGTGGTCCGCAGTCGTCGATCGACGATCGGTCGACGCCCTGCTTGCGGGTGGCCCGCTCCGCCCAGTATGCGGCCGCTTCTCCACGCCCGGCCATCCGCTTCGATACCAGTCGCCCCGTCCCGGTTCGTCGCCCGCACCTCGCCCGCGCGACCGTCGACCGCACGGAAGCACCACCCCGAAAAAACGGCGCCCTCTCAAAATCCGCCTTGTCAAGGTTGCGACCCGCAACTATTATTGATTGCGATACGCAACTTTCAGGAGCCGTTCATGGACCTCATCGACGCGCCGGCCAAGCCGCGCGACGCGACCATTCTCGAGCTGCGCGACTTCTCGCGCAAACTGGTGCGCGAGCTCGGCTTCATGCGGGCGACGCTGGCCGACAGCGACTGGGCGCCGTCGGCCGTGCACGCGATCCTCGAGATCGGGATGGCACCCGGCATCAACGCGAAGGATCTCGGCGCCATCCTGCGGCTCGACAAATCGAACACGAGCCGGCAACTCGCGCGACTCGAAGCGGCCGGAATCGTGGAGCGGCGCGTGTCGAGCGAGGATGCGCGCGCGATCGAGCTGTACCTGACCGCCGAAGGCAAAAAGCTTCGTAAACGAATCGACACGTTCGCGACCGACCAGGTGTCGAATGCGCTGCGCCGCATGATGCCGGCCGACCAGCAGGCGCTGCTGCGTTCGCTCGCGCTGTATGCCGATGCACTCGCCCAGGACAACGCGGCCAGGGCGCCCGTCGCGCCCGCCGACGCGCCGTCGATTCGCGAGGGCTACCAGCCGGGCTGCATCGGCGACATCGCCAGCCTGCATGCACGCTTCTACGCGGAACACTGGGGTTTCGGCGCCTTCTTCGAACAACGCGTGGCGACCGAGCTGGCCGCGTTCGCGGGCGCGCTGCCGGCCGACGGCAAGGCGCTGTGGCTGTGCCGGGAAGACGGCCGCACGCTCGCGTCGCTCGCGATCGACGGGGACCCGGCAACGGGCGTCGCGCACCTGCGCTGGTTCATCGTCAACGACGCGTTGCGCGGCTCGGGCGTCGGACGCCAGTTGATGACGCTGGCGATGCGCTTCGTCGACGATCACCGGTTTCGCGAGACCTATCTGTGCACTTTCAAGGGGCTCGATGCCGCGCGCCATCTGTACGAGTCGTTCGGCTTTGCGCTGACGAGCGAGTGCCCGGGTACGCAGTGGGGGACCGAGGTGGTCGAGCAGCGCTTCAGCCGGCCCGGGCCGTCCGGCCGTTGAGATCGGCGGCCAGCCGTCGCGTCGTCTGTCGCCGTCGTTCCGCACCGCGTGACAGGTTCGACCCGCGAATTGCAGGAAAAAACCGGAAACATCCGCGCAGCGATTTATCCGACGGGGCCGCCCGGCAGGCCGGTCACCGCACACGCGCGTCCCGACGAAAGCAATCGCGGCGATCCCGTGAACTACCGGCCTGCTTGCGCCTGCTCCACCGCAAACGTATCGCCGACGAACCGGATGACGTCGTCGAGCGACGACGTGCACACCGCGTCCGCGGCAAGCGAGCGAAACGCACCGTCCGGCCCGAAGCAGACGAGCGGCTTGCGCCAGCGCTGCGCGAGCGCAATCTCCTCGGCCGTACCGTGCCCGCCGGGCAGCGCGACGATCAGGTCGCTGCTCAGCACGTTCACGTAGTTGCGGTTGATCGTGTTTGGCGCCGCCCCCGGCTCACGGCGCGGCAGCGGCGTGAGGACCGGAATGTCGACGAACGGATGCGGATAGCCGTCGAGCGGCACGAAGCCCGCGACCGGATCGGCCTGCGTCGGCAGGATGCCGATCGATCGGCCGGCCCGGCCGGGCACGCCGGCGAACGCGCGCGCGACCGCCAGCATCACGCCCTGCCCGCCGCCCGTCAGCAGGTTGAACCCGGCCTGCGCGAGCCACGCGCCGAGCGGCTCCGAAAACGCGAGCCACGGCTCCTTGCCCGAACCCATCACGCCGATCGTCCTGTTGTTCCGTTGCATCGTGGTTTCCGGTGAAATCGTGGCGGCGCATGCGCGCACCGCGCTCATTCGAGCTCGACGCCCTTGAGCTCGGGGATCAGGAACAGCGTCGCGACCATGTCGAGCACGTAGAGGCCGGCGAGCAGCGCGATTGCCGTCTGGAACGAATAGTGCGCGGCGAGCGCGCCGACCGCGACCGGACCGAAGCCGCCGACCGCGCGGCCGATGTTCCACAGCACGTTTTGCGCGGTCGCGCGTGCGGCCGTCGGATAGCCTTCCGACATCAGCGTCCCGTAGCCGCCCACCATCCCGTTGACGAACATGCCCATCAGCGCGCCGGCCCACAGCATCGCCGTCGGGTCCGACAGCCGCGCATACGCGACGACCGTCACGACCGAGCCGAGCTGATACAGCAGGAACGTCGGCTTGCGGCCGATGCGGTCGGCCAGTTGGCCGAACACCCAGACGCCGATCATCATCCCGACGACGGTCGCCGCCGTCCACAACCCCGATTTCGTCAGCGAGAAACCCATCTGCTTCGACAGGAAGGTCGGCAGCCAGATCATGATTCCGTAGTAGCCGAAATTCTGGACCGAACACAGGATCACGATGCCGAGGCTCGTGCGCGCGGTGCGGCCGTCGGCGACGAGCATGCGGAACGCGTTGGGCTTCGGCTGCGTCGCGCGCTGCACGAACGCTTCCGGCTCGTGCAACTTGTTGCGCATCACCCAGGCGAGCAGCGCGGGCAGCACGCCGACCGCGAACATGCCGCGCCAGCCGATGTGGAGCAGCAGAAACGGCGTCAGCAGCGCGGCCAGCAGCACGCCGGCCTGCCAGCCGAGCGCGACGTAGCACGACACGCGGGCGCGCTTGCCGGCCGGCCACGCTTCGGCCGCGAGCGCCATGCCGATCCCGAACTCGCCGCCGAGGCCGATGCCCGCGATGGTGCGATAGACGAGCAGATCCTCGAAGCCTTGCGCGAATGCGCACAGGCCGGTGAAGATCGCGAACAGCAGGATCGTCCAGGTCAGCACGCGCACGCGCCCGTAGCGATCGCTCAGCGCGCCGAACACGATGCCGCCCGCAACCGCGCCGATCAGCGTCCACGTGACCAGCGCGCCGGCCTGCCCGGGCGTCAGGTGCAGCGCCGCCGCGATCGCCGGCAGCATGAAGCCGAGGATCAGCAGGTCGAAGCCGTCCATCGCATAGCCGATCGCCGACCCGGCCAGTGCTTTCCACGCGTACGCGCCGACCCGCTCCACGCGCGGGGCCGACGGGCCGCCGAGCGCCGAAGATTTCATGTTTGCTGCCATGGTGTCCTGCCACGAATGTCCGGCGACATTCTAAGGCCTGTGCCCGCGAACGACGGAGGCGACGCGTCCTGCCCGCGCTGGCCGGACGGCTGGCGGGAAAACGGCGGAAAACGCGTGGAAAAAGAGAAAATGGAAAGGAAAAACGTGGATCCGGTGCGGCGGCGAGGCCGGCGATATCGCGATCAGGCCGGACACCGGATAAAAGACGGCCGGCCGGCGGGGGATTGCCGTCCGGCCCGCGTGCGCGAACCGGACGGCGCCGGATGGCCTTGCGGCGTGGCGGGCTTCAGCCCTGATCGTCCCCCGGCCACCAGGTCTTGGCCCCGCGGTCGACGGCGAGCGCTTCGAGATCCTTGCCATCGAGCCATTTCGGCCGCGGGCCGCGCCCCGACCACGAGCGGCCGGTAGACGGATCGTAGTACTTGGCAGGCGCCTTGCGCTTGCGCTGAACGATGTAGCCGAGCGCGCTCAGCACTTCCTGCTGCGAAATTCCCAACAGCTCGACCTGTTCCTTGAAAGCCGCGAGCGCAGCTTGCTTCTCCTTCTGCTTTGCCTCTGACAGCTTGATGTTCAGGTCCCGAAGTTGTGCTTCGAGTTCCTGCAGGGCCTGGGTCATGTATTCATCCTCTTTGGGCATGTTTTTGCAAAAAGCTCCGATGGCCGAACCTACCACGAAGTTTCACCGATCGGGGCTGTCAAATAGGTGAATCGTCCACCTGAGCCGGCATGATTTGCGCGATGCGCACGAAACGACGTCGTGCGTCACCGACAGACAGGACCAGGCCGGCAGCGGGCGGCACGCCGCGACGCTTGCACGGGCGAGCGGTGGCGGCAAATGATTCGCCGCTCCATGGCACGGGTGCGGCATGGCGCGAATGATAGCAGTGCGCGGCGTCGCGATGCAGAAGTTGCCGACAGGAATCGACGCGGGCCCGACGGTTCAGCGGTCCACGCCGCCGGCCTCCCATGCGATCCGGTCGAACAGCGCGCGCAACTTCGCGCCGCGCGCCGCATTCAGCGCCGTCGCATGCGCGACGCGCCCGGCCAGATGTGCACGAAAATCCGCATGCGCGTCGCGATTCTGCGACGCCGGGCCGCGCCGGATGCAGTTGGTCAGGATGGCCTTCAGGCGATCGAACGTGTCGCGCGGCAGGTTCGGATGACGATTGACGACCACGCCGGCCAGTTGCTGCCGCGTGCCGCGCCGCATCACACGGGTCTTGCGCAATTGCAGCGCGAAGCCTTCCTCGAGTGCGATCGCGGCGACCCGGACTTGCAACCGCCCGATGTCGCGCGCGAGCGCGCCGCCGCCGGAAAACGCGAGGTCGTCCGCATAGCGCGTGTAGGTCGCATCGAGCGAACGCGCGAGCGCGGCAAGCCGCATGTCGAACCGGAATGCGCACAGGTTCGCGAGCGCCGGCGACGTCGGCGCACCCTGCGGCAGATGCCGTTCGCGATAGCGCTGGCGGCCGATCCAGTCGAACCGGTCGCGCAAGTCCGGCGCGAGCAGCCGCGCCGACGGCACACGATTGGTGCACAGCCCGGTGAGCGTACGCGCGACTTCGGCCGGATACCCGAGCGTCGCGAACAGCGCATGGACGCGCGCGGCGCGCACCGACACGAAGAAATCCGCGAGATCGAAGCGCACGACGACATCGCGATCCGCATGCGGCGCCGCGAACGACACGATCCCGTGCCCCTTGCGAAAACCGTGTACCGCGCCGTGCGGCGCAATGCGATCGAGCAGCCCGTGCAGGATGCTGCGTTGCGCTTCGCGCAGCCGCCCCTTCGGGATTTCGACGAGGCGGCATCCGCCGCTGCGCTTGTCGACCGCGACGTACGTGTAGTGATGCAGCGGCGAGGCGCTGCCGCGCGCGTCGACGCGCCAATGATCGGACAGCCAGTCGAGTTCCGGCGTGCTCACCCCGAGCCAGCCGGCGAGATCGCCGGGCGTGGGCCATTGCGGCACGTCGCAGCCGGCGAGCGGTGCCGGCAACGGTCGCTGCACCAGCGGCCGCCGCACGATGCGGATCACCACCGGCCGACGGTCGCCATACCATGCGCGCACGAACGCGGGCGCCTCGGCCAGGACCGCCGCGAGCACGTCGGTGTCGGTATCGGCCCAGTGCGTGCCGAAGCGAACGAGCGCGAGGTTCGCGCATTCGTGCGCCCACGACGGCGCTTCGCCGAGCACGGCGGCCAGCCGGGCGACGACGCCGTCGCGTTCGGGCGGACCGGCGAGCATCGCCTCGGCAATCGTGCGGGTGGTGTCGCGCAGGAATGAATGCATGGATGGAGATGGGCGGGACGATGAGTCAACGTGGCCGGTACTGCGAGGGGCCGCGTTGCGCGACGCGCAACGGATCCCCTTGCGACGCATCGGAGTATCGATCTGATCCACGGGGTAGCCCCGTAGTCCTGGAACATCGGCTGCCTGTTCCGGGCGTGTGCTTGACCCACCGCCCCGCGTCGGCGACTTTAACGGCCGGCGCCGCCAGGTGTCAAATCGAGCCGGACGATGCGCGATGCGCGGCGGCGTCGCGCTTATGCGCGCCGGCAACCCGCGCAGTGTATCGCCTTTCGATGCAGATACGGCAGGGCTCCATCGCGACCCATGCGACTGCATCGGCCATCGCCCGCTGAAGCGGCATACGGTCCGCTCCGCCCAAGCCCGCCCTGCTTCCCTACATCGTGCCCGCCAGATGAAACCGCGACGCCGGATGCCACAGCCTGACCGACGTGGCGACCTGCTCGCCGACCCACGTACGGCGTCGCAGCAGCAAGCACGGTTCACCGATTTCCATCACGAGATGCCGACGCACCTGCGCATTGGGCTTCTCCGCGTAGATCCGGAACTCCGCACGCTGGATCGGTGCCAGGCGCACCATGTAATGATTCGGCGTCTCGATCGTGAAGTCCTGCTCCAGATACGCGGGAAACAACGCCGGATTGACGTAGCGATCCTCGAACTGGATCGGTTCGCCCTCCTCGTAATGCACGATACGAGAATGAAACACGGGCCCGGCGCGCAGGCCGAGCGCATCGATCGCGTCCGGGTCGACGCTGCGCTCGATCAGCAGGACGCGCGCACTGTGCCGATGGCCGCGCTCGGCGATCTCGTCCGCGATGTTGCGGATCTCCAGCACCGTCGATTCGTAATGCCGGCGCTCGACGAACGTGCCGGCCCCCTGGATGCGCGTCAGCACGCGCTCGGCCGTCAGTTCGCGCAGCGCGCGCGACACCGTCATCCGGGCCACGCCGAATTCCTTGACCAGCTCGGCCTCGGTCGGGATCGCGGCGCCGGGCTTCCAGTCGCCCTTCGCGATCCGCTCGACGACGTAGCGCTTGATCTGCTGATAGGCCGGCAACGCCCGCGCCGGTACGGTGTCGGCCGACGTCAACGCCTGCCGTGCGGAAAGTCTGCGTTCCGTTTCGCTCATGCGCCCTCGACCGAATGAATGGTGGGTGATCGGCCCGTCCTCGACCGTCGTCACTGCAACGGCGGCGGCACACCGGCGACGATGCCGGCCGCGACCGCGATATCGTCCGCGAGCGGCCGGTCGTCGTGATACGCCGGCACGCGTGCGCGCACGTGCCGCCACAGCGCGTCGGTCGGTGCGGCCCGCCCCGTTTCGTCCGGCTGCAGGTCGTACGCCTGCGCGGCGGCCAGCAGCTCGATCGCGAGCACGCGCGTCGTATTCTCGATGATGTCGAGCGCCTTCAGCGCGGCCGGCGTCGCATGGCACAGGTGATCTTCCTGCAGCCCCGACGTGATGCCGCCGTCGAGGCTCGCCGGCGCGGCAAGCCGCTGATTCTGCGCAACCAGCGCGACCGCCGTGTACTGCGCGATCATGAAACCCGAACAACTGCCTCCCGGCGCGGCAAGGAACGCCGGCAGCCCGCTGACGAGCGGATTCACGAGCCGGTCGAGACGCCGTTCGGCGATCGCCGCGACCTGGGCCATCGCCGCCGCGAGGCTGTCCATCGCGAGCGCGATGCCCGCGCCCACCGCATGCGCCTGCGAATGCACGGCCGGCGCCTCTCGCGTGCCGGCAACGATCGGATTGTCGGTGACGGACGCGAGTTCGCGATCGACCACCTCTGCCGTGACGTCGAACACGTCGCGCGCCGCGCCATGCACGTGCGGAATCGTGCGCAGGCTGAGCGGATCCTGCGTATGCCGGCCGCTCGCCGCGGCAAGCATGCCGCTGTCCGCCAGCAGCGCACGCAAACGCGCGCCGACCTGCCCGATACCGGGCGAAATCCGCAACGCGAGCGAAGCGGGATCGAATGCGGCGAGTTGCCCGCCCAGGTTCTCGAAGCTCATCGCCGCGATCCAGTCGGCCCAGTCGAGCAACCGCTCGGCGCGGGCCAGCGCCAACGCCGCCAGCCCCGTGACGCACGGCGTCCCGTTGACCAGGCTCAACCCTTCCTTCGCGCCGAGGACCAGCGGTTCGCGGCCGATGCGCCGCAGCGCCTCGTCGCCGCGCACGCGTTCGCCGCGATGGCGCGCATGGCCGTGCCCGACGCACACGAGTGCGACGTGCGCCATGTGGGTCAGATACCCGACCGAGCCGTGCGCCGGCACTTCGGGGAGGCAATCGTGCTCGAGCAGCGCGACGAGCTGTTCGACGACGTCAGCGCGGACGCCCGAATGCCCGTGCGCATAGTTGTTGATCGCGGCCGCGATGATCGCGCGCGTTTCGGCTGCGCCGAGCGGCATGCCGACGCCCACCGCGTGGCTCATCAGGATGTTGTGCGACAGCATGCTCTGCTGTGCCGGCGACACGATCACGTCGCATAGCGCGCCGACGCCGGTATTGACGCCGTATGCGCGAATCCCGCGCGCGACGATCTCGTCGACGAGTTCGCGAGCGGCGGCGACGCGCGCGCGCGCATCGTCGGCCAACGCCAGCGGCTCGCCGGCCGCCACGGCCGCAACCTGTCGCCAGTCGAGCGGCTGCGCCGCACGGAATACGGTCATGGCAGCCTCAGTTCGCGGTGCGGTCGTGGTGGCTCGACACGAATTGCCGGAAGCGCTCGGAGGTCTGCCCGCCGAACACTTCGTCGGGCGTCCCGTCCGTATCGACCTCGCCCTGATGCAGGAACATCACGCGGTTCGACACGTGGCGCGCAAAACCCATTTCATGCGTGACGACCAGCATCGTGCGCCCCTCCTCCGCCAGCGAGCGCATCACGCGCAGCACCTCGCCGACCAGCTCGGGGTCGAGCGCCGACGTCGGTTCGTCGAACAGCATCACCTTCGGATGCATCGCCAGCGCGCGGGCAATGGCGACCCGTTGCTGCTGGCCGCCCGACAGGTGCGCGGGATAGTGGCCGCGCTTGTCCGCGAGACCGACGCGTGCGAGCAGCGCCTCGGCTTCCTCCACCGCCTCCGCGCGACTGCGCTTCTGCACGCGCAGCGGCCCCTCGACGAGGTTGTCGAGCACCGTCATGTGGGACCACAGGTTGAAGTTCTGAAACACCATCCCGAGCTGCGAGCGGATCCGGTCGACCTGGCGCCGGTCGCTCGGATGCAGCTTGCCGTCGCGCGCGCGCTTCATCGCCAGCGCTTCGCCCGCGAGCGCGACGGAGCCGTCGTCGGGCGTCTCGAGCAGGTTCAGGCAGCGCAGGAACGTGCTCTTGCCCGAGCCGCTCGCGCCGAGGATCGAGATGACGTCACCCTCGTGCGCGTCGAGCGAAATGCCCTTCAACACATGATGATCGCCGAACGACTTGTGGATGTTTCTGACCGACAGCGCAACGGGAGCAGGGGTGTTCATCGGATTCTCTCTGAAAGGACGGGGACGCTCAGGATGCGGCGCGCCGGGGATTGGGCGTCGCCGCGGCGGGCGCACCGGACGGCTTCGGCGCACGCAGGTGCGCGGAGAGTCGCCATTCGAGCGCGCCGAGCAGGCGCACGACGATGAAGTTCAGGCACAGATAGATGATGGCCGCGCAGACGAACACCTCGGTCGTCCGATAGGTTTGCTGAATGATCTGCTGCGCCACGCCCGTCACCTCCCACACCGTGACGAGGCTCGCGAGCGCGGTCGACTTGACGAGCAGCACGGCCTCGGTCGAGTACGCCGGCAGGCACTGGCGCAGCGCGATCGGGCCAATCACGCGCCGCAGCAGCGAGAAGCCCGACAGGCCGATGGAATACCCGGCCTCGATCTGCCCGACTGGTACGGCCATCAACCCGCCGCGCAGGATTTCGGCCGTGTAGCCGGCGGTGCACAGCGCAAGCGACAGCACCGCGCATACGTACGGCTCGCGCAGCACCGGCCACATGAAGCTCTCGCGGATCACGCCGAACTGGCCGAGCCCGTAATACACGAGGAACATCTGGATCAGCAGCGGCGAGCCGCGAAACACGAGGATGTAGGCGCGCGCGAAGCGGTTCGGCAGCCAGTGCGGCGACACGCGCATCGTGACGATCACGAGCGACAGCAGGCCGCCGAGCACGAGCGAGGCGAAGAACAGGCCGAGCGTGGTCGGCACGGCCGCGAGCAGCTGGCGCAGCGTATCGACGAGAAAATCGAAATCGATGGACATGCCCGTTCTCCGTCAGTTGCGCGCGAAATTGCGGCGGAACGACCGGCCGAAGATCGCTTCCGCCCGGTTGAACACGCGGTTCGACAAGCCCGTCATCAGCAGATACAACGCACCGCCCGCGACGAAGAATACGAAGTACTGGTGAGTCGAACTGGCGGCGATCTGGCTCGTGCGGAGCAACTCGGCAAGACCGGTGACCGAGATCAATGCGGAGTCCTTCAGGCTCAGTTGCCACACGTTGCCGATACCGGGCAGCGCGAAGCGCAGCACCTGCGGAACCAGGATGCGCCGCAGCACCATGCCGCGCGGCATGCCGATCGAGCGTGCCGCTTCGAGCTCGCCTTTCGATACGGCGAGCACCGCCGCGCGATAGACCTCGGCCTGATAGGCGCCCGAGATCATCCCGACCGCGAGCGCGCCGATCACGAACGGCGGCACGCCGATGAACCCTTCCGCGCCGAACCATTGGCCGACGGTCGTCACGAGCGTCGAGCCGCCGAAGTAGAACAGATAGATGACGAGCAGTTCGGGCACGCCGCGAAATACCGTCGTATACAGATCGCCGAGCAGGCGGGCGGTGCGATAGCGCGACAGCTTCGCGGCCGCGATCGCGGCACCGATCACCGCGCCGACCGCGAGCGCGGCAAGCGTCAGCGCGACCGTCATCAGCGCGGCGAGCAGCAGCACGCCACCCCAGCCTTCAGTACCGAAGCCGAGCATTTCAAGAATCGCCATGCGTGCCTCCCGGCATGCGTTGAGTGAAACCGCTGGATGCGTGCCGCCGCGCGTCGTTCGACGAACTTACGCGGCGGCGGCCGAACGCGCGCTTACGGCGTGACGTCGGTCTTGAACCACTTGTCGGCGAGCTTCTTCACCGTGCCGTCCGCAAGCGCCGCGGCGATCGCCGTATCGAATTTGGTCTTCAGGTCGGCATCCTGCTTGCGGAACGCGAGCCCCTCGCCCGGCCCCCAGATCGGGCCGCCGAGCTTCGGCCCCGCGAGCACGATCGATGCGTTGTCCTTCTTCGCGTTGTTCGCCGCGTAGTACGTGACGTCGTCGAACGACGCATCGATGCGCCCGGCGACCAGATCGAGATCGCGTTCCGGCGACGTCTTGTACACGCGAATCGACGCGATGTCCTTGAAGCTGTCGTTGATGAATTTCGTATAGACGGTGCCCGACTGGATACCGATCGTCTTGCCCTTCAATTGCTTGCGCAGCGTGTCGACGGTGGGTTTGTCCGCGTTGGCGTCACCCGTCAGCTTGACGATCGGCGCGCCGGGCGCCGCCTTCGGCAGGATCTTCGTATCGGTGACGGCGAACGTCGCCGGCGTCGCCGCATACGGTCGCGAGAAGAGCAGAATCTTTTCTCGCTCCGGCGTGATGGAAATCGCATCCATCAGGATATCGAACTTGCCGGCCTGCAAGCCGGGAATCATCCCGTCCCAGTCCTGCGCGACCATGTTGCACTGCACCTTGATGCGCTCGCACACGTTGGCGAGCAGTTCCGGTTCGAAACCGCCCAGCTTGCCGCCCGGCAGCGTGAGGTTCCACGGCGCGTAGCCGCCTTCTAGCGCGACCGTCACCGTCTTCCATTCCTTTGCCTGCACCGGTGCGGCAAGCGTTGCCGCCGCAGCCGCGATGACGCCGATCGTCCTGATTGCCCATTTGATGCGCTTGCCGTTCACGAGGTTTCTCCTTGCGTTGAAGTTCGCCATCCCTTCGGTGCCAGCAAGCCGCCTCAGGAATTTGTCTATACAAGCATGCAAGAAGAAAAACAGCGAGACAAGCAGCGATCAATAAAAACACGGAAAACGCGGGAAATCCCCTAATTAAAGGGTTCTGACGTGCATCGTTGCAGGGAATTTCAGCACATGTTTGGTGCAATTCGGCAGGCCAAATTTCAAGGATGACTAGACAAATTCAGAATTCGATCGCCAGGTGGGTCATGTCGTTTGCGTTTCACGCACGCGTCGATGTCCGCCGGTTCGTCCGGGACGGATGGCTGCATCCCCCCAAGCCGCCTCATCGCGACGTTCTCGTCGAGGTGGCGCATCGACAACTGCACGATCGTGCAGTCGTCGTGAGGCGTGACGATCGCGTCGTCGCCGTGGCGGGCGATCTCGGTACCGCCTTCGCAATCACTTCGAGCCTCGTGAACGGCTGCGAGAATCGAAAATGCATCGAGCGCGCGACGACCGGCTCCGTGATCTCGATGGACTTCCGCCGCGCCGGCGCGGCTTGCGTCACGAACGCCGCGACATCGCCGCGCGCGACGGCGCCCGCCTGCAGCACGAAGCGCGCGGCGCTGTCGAGCATGGCCTGGCTCCCGAGCGGGCGGCAAGCGGCTGTACGAGCCTCGGCGAACGGGCACGTCGATCTCGGCGAGGACGCCGCGAGCCGCGCAGGGTGTCGATCCTACGGCGACTGCGGCGCATCGCGCAGCACGGTTCGCAGCGCAGTATCGAACGGCGTCGCGTAATCGATCCCGAGCGCGCGTACGCGCGCGGCGTCCAGATGGCAGTCGTACGGGCGCGGCGTCGCGTCGGTCGGCTGATCGATCGCCACGAGCGACGCGGCGATGCCGAGCGCGCCGGCGATGCGCTGCGCGATCTCGTACTTCGTCATCGGCTCCTCGCTCGACCAGTGTCGAATGCCCGTGACGGTTTCACCCGCGAGATGACGCAGCGTCAGGTCGCGGATGACCTGCGCGACGTCGGGCGTATAGGTCGGGTAACGAATCGCCCAGGCGTCCATGCCGACCGCATCGGCGCCCGGTCGCGCCGACGCGACGACGGCCGGCACGAGGCTCGTGACGGCCGATTCGCTCCAGTCGGCGATCGGGCCGAAGAGCAACGGCAGGCGCAGCACGCACGACAGTGGCGACGCGGCGAGGAGCGCGGCCTCGCCCTCCAGCTTGGTGCGGCCGTAGATGTTCAGCGGATTCGGGATGGCGTCTTCGCGGTAGGGGGCGGCCCGGCCGTCGAAGACGTAGTCGGTCGAGATGCCGAGCGTCCATGCGCCATATCGCGCGGCGAGCGCACCGATGCGGGCCGGTGCGGTGACGTTGATTGCGCGGGCCGCGGCCGGGTCGCGTTCGCAGACGTCGGGGCGGCGTTCGGCGGCACAGAGAATCACCACTGCGGGCCGGTGGATTTCAAAAACGCGTTCGAGCGACGGCTGGTCGAGAACATCGAGTTCGGCGATGTTTGCGGGTGGCAATGCGAGCAGCTTCGCGCCGGCGGTTTGCGGGTTCCGGATGGTGGCGAGCAGCGTCAGCGACGGTTCGCGGAACAAAGACGCGGCGACCGCGCGGCCCAGCAGGCCGGAGGCGCCGATGAGGAGGATGGTTTTGCGTACCGGGGATTGGTTTGGCATGGTGGCGATGAATCACGGAAACGTATGGATTATCGGCCCTATTGGATGACATGAACGGCTCGCATCCGGTCGGGAACCGGATCGACCTCCGTTCTTCGCCCCGTTCGTCGTCCATTTCGCGCCGACCGACGGTTTCGTACAGCGCGTGATCCGCGCTGCGGATTCCGGCCGCGCACGGGCGCGCTGCGTGCCGCGCTTCGGCACACGCCCCTACTCCTCCGTCGCCCCCAAAAACAAAACCCGGCACGCGTGCGCGCACCGGGCTCCCGATACCGAACGGAATTCCGCCGCGTTACTTCCGGTCAACGGAATACCGCCCCGGCCCGATCAACGCGAGCAACAACAGCCCGCCGATGATGCTCACGTTCTTGTAGAAGTTGATCATCGCCATGTACTGCTCCATCCCCTGCAGCGCCCAGTAGCGATGGCCGATCAGCGCGGTCGCGAGCGTATAGGCGGCGAACACCAGTGCGAGCGGACGCGTATAGAAGCCGATCGCGATCAGCACGCCGCCCACCAGTTCGACCGCCACCGCGATCGCGGCCGCCAGCTCGGGCGCCGGGTTCCCCGTCGACGCCATATACGCGACCGTGCCCGAGAAACCGTTCAGCTTCTGCCAGCCGAACAGCACGAACAGGATCATCATCAGTACGCGAGCCGCCAGCAGCAGCTCGTCCTTCTTCGACTCCAGCGAAACGTAACGCATAGCAATCACCCTTGAATTGACGGTTTGATGCATCCGGTGCCGCGGCACGCCCAATCGGCACGCCATGCCGGCCACGGACCACTCTTCGCACAATCGGACGGCAAGCCACGTGGCCTGCCGCCGAAGCATCCGTCCGGTCACGCCGCAAGTGGCGGCGAGCTCCGGATCGGTTCTGGCGAAGCACGGGTGCAGTCTACTGTCCTGCCAAAAATCATCAATCCGCCTAAATATGATTCGCTATCTCAAATTAGTTGACAATCAAGGAACGCCGATCCGTTATCCGACGCCTGGGCGGCCATGCAAGCCACCGGCCTCCCTGTTTCGGCAACGCGAAAGGTGTTCGTTTCTTTACGTTACGGGAATCAGTTGATATTTTTGAATCGAATCAAAACGCATCATCGAATTGGCACATTGCGCCATTTACTCACCAGCACCCATCAGCACGTAACGCCCCGATACGATCTTTCTGGTTACTCACCCTCTTTATCCGCGCCACTCAGTATCATTTTTCGAGTCATGAACATGGCGCCGAAATGGACTTTTCAATCGAAACGCGTCCGTCGTCACGCTGCCCATCCGCCTGCCATTTAGAGAAATCAACGAAAGGCATGTCATCGAATCTTTACGCTTCCGCACTTTTCTCTCTACCGAAAATCCTTTAACAAATACAACAAATATCATGCACGAATAGGAAACATCACACATTTCCATCACCCAACCACGCTTTCCCCAGGAATCACTACAACAAATTACTAACCAATACCGATTTAAGAATACGATAGCGCACCGATTCGTTCGTCCGTTTTCCCGACACTTCCGCGATCCACGCCCCGCGCCATACGAGAAAGCGGCATGCACGCGAATCGCCACGCGACCACCCCGATCGCCGCGGGCCGGCTCGACCGCCGTTCGCCACTGAATCGTCTTTCAACCGGAGTTCACCCATGCCAACGACCACGCCCGTCAACAGCGGCGCGAACGCGAACAGCCTGATGCAACAGGCGGCGCAATCGATCATCAACGGCTCGACCGGCAATCCGGCGATGGACGTCGGCTCGCTCGTCAAGACGCTCGTGAACGCGAAGACGGCCGGGCGCGCCGCGGCGCTTGCCGCTTCGCAAACGACCGGCAACACGCGGATCTCCGCATTCGGCGCGTTGTCGTCGGCACTCGGCGCGCTGGAGGCAGGCCTGACGCCGCTGAAGAATGGCGCACTGCAGTCGACGTTCAACGCCGTCGCGAGCGGCAAGGGCCTGACCGCGACGGCCGGCGCGGGCGCGGTCGCCGGCACCTACACCGTCGGCGTCACGCAGATCGCGACCGCGCAGGCGCTGTCGTCCGCCGGCTTCAACGGCAGCAAGGCGCTCGGCACCGGCACGCTGACGCTGTCGCTCGGCAGCCAGTCGTTCAAGGTCGAAATCGGCAGCGCCAACAACACGCTGGCGGGCATCGCGGCGGCAATCAACGGCGCGGCCGGCAACCCGGGAATCAGTGCGACGGTCATCAACGGCACGGACGGTGCGCACCTCGTGCTCGCGTCGTCGAAGACGGGCGCAGCGAACGCGATCAGCGTCGCGGTCGGCAACGTGTCCAACGACAGCGGCCTGTCGAATCTCGGCGTCACGTCGACGGTCGCCCCGTCCGGCGGCGCATCGACGATCGATTCGGCGAACGGCGCGGCCGCCTGGCGGCAGAGCGCCGTCGCGCAGGACGCGAAGTTCACGCTCAACGGGATCGCATCGACCAGCGCGAGCAACGCCGTGTCGGGCGTGCTGACCGGCATCACGCTGAACCTGTCGGCGGCCGCGGTCGGCGCGACCGATACGCAGACGCTGACGATCGGCACCGACACGAAGTCGCAGGCCGCGACGATCGCGAATTTCGTGAGTCTGTACAACACGGTCGTCAAGACGATGGGCGCGCTGTCGAGCTACACGCCAGGCGCAAGCTCGCAGGGCGCGCTGATCGGCGATTCGACGCTGAACACGATCCGCAACGCGCTGGCGTCGATCGTCGCGCGCGGGGTGGACAGCGGCGGCGCCGCCGAGAAGGGCAACGGACACGCGAACCTGTTGTCGATCGGCATCAAGCTCGAGCGAGACGGCACGCTGAACGTCGACGGCGCGAAGCTCGACAGCGCGCTGTCCGCCAACCCGTCCGGGGTCGCGCACCTGTTCAATCCGGAGAACGGGATCGGCACGCGCCTGGCCGAGCAGGTCACGCAGTTCACGAAGAAGAACGGGATGATCGACGTGCGCACGACTGCACTGAGCGCCGATCTGAAACGTGTCGCGCAACAGCAGTCGGATCTGTCCGACTATGCCGCGCAACTGACCAAGCAGTATCAGGCGCAGTTCACCGCACTCAACACCCTGATGACCCGGATGAACACTCATTCGCAATACCTGACGCGATTGTTTGGCGGTGCGAACAGTAGCGGCACGCTGTCCAGGAAGTGAGCGGGTCGCGCGGTGCGCGTGGCCCGGAGACATCGTTCATGCCCGGCAGCGCGCCAGCGCCCGCCGGCTTCGCATCGTCGCGGCCGGCAACCGGCCCGCAGTCGTCCTTGAAACAGGCACGCGTCAGCCGAGACCTTCGACGCGGTCAGCGAACAAATCGATTGCACGCGATACCTGACGCCCGAAATAGCCGGGGCGTTCGTGCTCGTACGCGCGCAGCAGCGACGTACATTCGCGCTCTGCCCAGCGCCACACCGGGCCCCGCTTTGCGAATACCGGATGGTCGTGCAACTCGGCAGGCACCGTGTGCTCGTCTTCCCAGCCCCAGAAATAAGCCTGGTAGGCACGGGTGAACGGCATGCCCAGCTGGTTCGCAACGGTCTCGTCGTGGCGCAGCGTGAAGTCGACGATCTCCTTGCGTGTGCGCCCGCCCACGTCGTCGTGGCGCGCCTCGACCCAGCAGTGATACCGCGCGAGTTGCGACAGATGCCGCGCGGTGCGGCGCCGCGCGCGCGTCGTGCACAGCGCATACAGGTTGCCGCCGCCGAAGTCCATCACCTCGCCGCCCGCGAACGGCCGATAAGGCTTCCCGGTCAGCAGCGTCAGCACCTGCGCGCCGACGATCGCATAGTCGGCGCAGCGCATGTAGCCGCTGCGCGTCGTCGCCTCCGACACGCTCCGATGGACGACCTCGTCGATCACGGCGTGCAGCATGGCATCAACCGGCGCCGCCAGAATCGGCGGCTGGCTTGTCGTCACGTGTTGCATGGGCGAATGCAGCTTCAGCGGTTCGTCGGTAAAGATCACTCCGCGGCATGGTATTACGAACCGCTATGACGGATGACCGCGGAATTGCGCAGATTTGTGCGCTTTTCTCGCCGCATGCGAGAACATGTCGACGGTCCGTCAGACATCGTCAATGCGACGCGCGGCAGGATGGTCGGACGAGCGTCGGCACCGCGCTCGCGAATCGCGGGCGGTTAGAGTTCGTGACGTAGCGAATGGCCGCCGAGTGATGGCCGGAGAGCGCGGCGGCACGTGGTGCCGCCATCGACGGATCAGGAGCCGCGACGATTTCGCCGCAATTGCATGTATCGCGCAACGTGGATCGTTTCAGCAGGCAATCGGCGAGCCGGCTGCACGCACGGCACGCGATGCGATCACGCACCGCGCTGCCGGCGCGGCGCGCGTCCTCCGTCACGATCCGTCACGACGCAGCGATCCGCCGG
This sequence comes from Burkholderia sp. ABCPW 11, assembly GCF_001523445.1. Lineage (NCBI taxonomy): Bacteria > Pseudomonadati > Pseudomonadota > Betaproteobacteria > Burkholderiales > Burkholderiaceae > Burkholderia > Burkholderia sp. ABCPW 11. The sequence continues at coordinate 80,918 of NZ_LOVM01000001.1, forward strand.
CGGAAATGTTCGGTGCCGGCCACGATCTTGTCGAGCACCGCGTCGAGCGCCCAGAAGCGTTCGCGCACGTCGTAGTCGATCGCACGGCATTTGATCGATCCGAACGTGCCGATCCGCTGGTGATAGAGCTTCGCGAGCGCCGGGTAGCCCAGCGCCTCCGATACCGCCGAGACGACCAGGAACGTCGACAGTTCGTCGGCGAGCGCCGGATTCGACTCGCCTCGCGTACGCAGCCACCGATAGAGATCGGGATGGAAGTTCGTGAACACGCCGTTGAAACCGGCGGACCCGGCCTTCATCGCATCCCACGCAATCGCGGCGTTCGCGTTCAGGATCTTCAGCGGCGACCCCGCGGCAAGCGCGACGCGCCGCCTCACCGTGGCGAGATCGCAACTCACATCCTTGAGCATCACGAACCGGCCGGTGTCGATGCACGCGCGCAGCTCGTCATCCGACAGAAGCCGCCGGTAAGGCGCCGGGCATTCGTACAGGCCGAGCGGGAGATCCGACGGCAGTCGCGCGAGCAGCCTGTGAAGATGATCGAGCAACGCGGCGCTGCCCTTGCGTTGCGGATCGAGACGATTGGTCACGAGCACGACGCCCTGCGCGCCCGATTCGGCCGCCGCGCACAGTTCGACGACCTGCGCGTCGATATCGTCGCTGATGTGGCCCGACGCGACGACCGGTACGCGCCCGGCCACCCGCTCGACCACGAAGCGCGCGAGTTCCGTGCGTTCGGCCAAGCTTAGGAATTGCATCTCGCTCGATTGCGCGACCGCGAACAACGCATCCGAGCCGTGCGCCAGATACCATTCGATGAGCCGCTCGAGCCCCGCGTAGTCGATCGAGCCGGCGTCGTCGAACGGCGTCAGCATCACCGGCACGATCCCCTCGACGGTCACGTTCGATTGCTGCGAGTGTTGCATCGGTTTCTCCTTCCTTCAGTGAATGCGAATGCAGGCTGCACGATTACGCCGGCAACGGTCCGGGTGCGGCGTTCGCGGCCTGTTCGGGAATCGGCTTGCGCACGAGCAGCAGGTAGGCCATCGCGGCGGCGAACGCGATCGCCGCCGCGGTGAGCAGCGCGGGCACGAACGACCACTTCTGCGCAATGACGCCGGTCAGGATCGGGGCAAGCGCGCCGCCGATAAAGCCGCCGAAATTCTGGATCGCGCCGAGCGACGCGATGCGGCTCGGCGGCGCGGCCGCCGTCGCGAGCGCCCACGAGCACGCCGACGCCGCGTTGGCGAGAAAGATCACCACCGAAATGCATGCGAGCGCAACCGTATTGCTCTGCACGAGCGCCGCCGGAATCGTGAATGCGACCATCCCGAGCATCGCGGCCACCACCGCATTGCGCCGGCTCACGACCGGCGACCGGCTGTGGCGCGTGACGAAATCCGACAGCCACCCGGCGGCCAGCGAACCGAAAAACCCGCACAGGAACGGCACCGATGCGGCAAACCCCGTGCGGATCAGGCTCATGTGCCGCTCCATCGTCAGGTAACCGGGCAACCAGGTCAGGTAGACCCAGTTCAGGTACACGGATCCGAAGAAGCCGATCAGCATCCCCCACGTCGTGCCGTGCGAGAACAGGCTGCGCCAGTCGGCGAAGGTCAGCTTCGGCGCCGCGACGACGCTTTGCGCATCGGCATCGAGGTAACCGCGCTCGGCGGCGGACAGTTGCGCGCGCACCGGATCGCGATACAGCGCGAACCACACGACGGCGACAACGAGGCCGAGTGCCCCGGTCACGATGAACGCCCAGCGCCAGTGGAACGACGCAACGAGCACCGACAGCAGCAGCGGCGCAAGCGCGGTACCGAGAGGCGACGCGGCATTGAAAATGCCCGTCGGCGTGCCGCGCGCGCGCAGCGGAAACCAGTTGCTCACCACGCGCGCGGCCGACGGGAATTGCGGCGCCTCGCCGATGCCGAGCACGATGCGCGCGACGATGAACCAGCCGAAAGTGGACACGATGCCGCCGGCCGCCTGCGCGAACGACCAGACGATCAGCCCGATGCCGAGCAGCCGGCGCGGGCCGATGCGGTCGACCAGCCCGCCAACCGGAAACTGGCACAGCGCATAGCTCCATGAGAATGCCGACAGCAGCAGCCCCATCTGCGCGAGCGACAGGCCGAGATCGCCGCGGATCGCCGAACTCGCGACGGCCAGCGTGCCGCGATCGAGATAGTTGACGATCCCGCTCGCCATCAACAGCGCGAGCGCGATGCGTTGACCGCGCCGAATCCGTGGCGGCGCGTGCGGAATTCAGGTATCCATACGGTTTACTTCGTCGAGCGTCGGAATCGACGTCTGCGCGCCGTGACGCGTGACGCTGATCGCGGCCGCGCGCTGGCCGAAGCCGATCGCGTCGTCCATCGACGCGCCGCCGGCCCGCGCGGCCGCGAACCCGCCGACGAACGTGTCGCCGGCCGCGGTCGTATCGACGGCCACCACCGCCATCGCACGATGGCGGCCGCTTCCTGCGCTACCGCGCCAGCAGACGCCGCGCGCGCCGAGCGTGACCAGCACGTTGCCGACGCCTTTCGCGCACAGCGCATCGGCGGCGCGCGCGGCCGATGCATCGTCGCCCACGGCGATGCCGGTCAGCGACTCGGCCTCGGTTTCGTTGACGACGAGATAGTCGACCCGCGCCAGCAGCGCATCGAAGAGCGGCTGCGCGGGTGCGGGATTGAGCAACACCGGCGTGTGGTGCGCGCTGGCGCAGGCAATCGCGCGCGCCACGCTGGCGACCGGTATTTCGAGCTGGCACACGAGCAGCGCGGCTCCGACGATCGCGTCACGCGCCGCGTCGATCCGGTCGGCGTCGACGCACGCATTCGCGCCGGGCACGACGACGATGCTGTTTGCGCCGCCGTCGTCGACCGTGATCGTCGCGACGCCGGTCGTCGTGCCGCCGATCCGGTGCAGGTGCGTCACGTCGATGCGCTCTGCCGCCAGCGCGCCGTGCAGGCGCGTACCGAACGCGTCGTCGCCGACGCAGCCGATCATCGCGACCGATGCGCCGAGGCGCGCGGCCGCGACCGCCTGGTTCGCGCCCTTGCCGCCGTGAACGGTCTCGAACGTCGTACCGAGCAGCGTCTCGCCCGGCACCGGCAGGCGCGGCGTGCGCGTGACGAGATCGATGTTGACGCTGCCGACGACGGCGATACGCGGTGACCGGAGACCGTTCATTGCTTGATGTAATCGCTTACATTTGCGGTCGACAAAATGACCGGAAAGGTCGTCGTCTCGGAAAATTTCGCCATACGGATCGAGCAGGTGTCTGACATAATAAGAAGCGGTAGCAAGATAGCGCTTACATTCTCGCAGGCTCGCTCGAGAATGCAAGCGGGGCCATCACGAATCGAGGGTAAACAATGACGCTTTTGACGGCACACGGTAGCGACGGGTCCGCCACGCGCGGAGACGGCCGATGAGCACGCCTCGGGCACGCCGCGGCAGCGGCCGCTCGGTGCTCGGCGACGTCGCGAAACTGGCCGGCGTATCGACCGCGACCGTCTCGCGCGTGTACAACGATCCCGGCAAGGTGTCGGCCGACGTGCAGCAGCGCGTGCGCGACGCGGCGCTCGCACTGAACTGGATCCCGAATGCGGCCGGCCGCGCACTCGCATCCACGCGCACCCACATCACGGGCGCGATCATTCCGACCCTCGACGACCAGGTGTTCGCGTCGCAGGTCGCCGGCATGCAGACGGTCATGGCCGAGCACGGCATCACGCTGTTCCTCGGCTGCTCGAACTACGACCCCGCGCAAGCGCTCGCGCAGGTGCGCGCGATGCTGTCGCGCGGCGTGGAAGCCGTGTCGCTGGTCGGCGAAGCGTATCCGCCGGAATTGTTCGAACTCCTCGCGATGCATCGCGTGCCGTACGTCGTCACGTATGCGTACCGCGACGACAGCCCGCATTGCTGCATCGGCTTCGACAATCGCGCGGCGTTCGCCCGGCTCACCACGCACCTGCTCGACCTCGGCCACCGCGATTTCGCGATCGTCATGCAGCCGTCGACGGACAACGACCGCGTGCAGGCCCGGCTGCGCGGCATTCACGACACGCTGGCCGCGCACGGGCTCGCGGTGCGCCCCGTGCATCAGCACGAAGGCGCGGCCACGATCGCGTTCGGGAGAGCGAGCCTGCGCGCGATCGTCGGCAGCGATGCGGCGACGCGGCCGACCGCCGTGATCTGCGGCAACGACGCGCTCGCGCTCGGCGCGTTGCTCGAAGCGCAGGCGCTCGGCATCGACGTGCCAGCGCAGCTGTCGATCACCGGCTTCGACGACGTCGCGCTCGCGCGCGAGATCCGGCCGTCGCTGACGACGATGTGGGTCGACACCGACGCGATCGGCCGCCAGGCCGCGCGCGCGTTGCTCGACGCGCTCGAGAACGACGCCACGGGGCCCGGCCATGCCGTCCTGCCCGAGCTGCGCATACGGGAATCGGCGGCGCCGCCCGCGCGGACGCAGGCGCACGCGACGCGCAAGAAATAGCGGGCCAGCGCCCCGCTTACTGCATCGACGATCCCGATGAACACGATCGCCCGAGCGCCGTCACGCCTGGTCGGCCCGTCGTCTTTCATCGACCGGAGCCGGATGCGCCGCGCGGCGACCTGCCCCACGCGTGTCGCAATCGCACTCGCCGCATCGGCCATGCACACGGCGCCTTCGCGCGCGGGACGAGACGAGCCGGCAATGACGTCAGCCGTCGAACGGCACCAGCTCGTAACTCGTGCTCCGCCCGCCGGACGCCGAGCGACGCAACATGCCCTGCTCGACGAGCTCCGTGATATCGCGCAGCGCCGTGTCTTGCGAGCATTTCGCAAGGGCGGCCCACTTGGTGGTCGTCAGCCTCCCTTCGAAGCCGTCGAGCAGGCGATTCATGACCTTGACCTGGCGTTCGTTCATCGCGACGCCCGCGCATCGCTGCCAGAAGCGCGCCTTGATCAGCACCGCATCGAGTGTCGTGTGCGCATGATCGATGGCCCGGCCCAGCGTGTTCAGAAACCACGCGAGCCACTCCGTGACGTCGAGCGAACCGCGCTGCGTACGTTCGAGCACGTCGTAATACGCGTTGCGCTCGCGCTGGATCTGCGCGGACACGCTGTAGAAACGCTGCGGGCTTCGGTCCGCGCGTGCCAGAACCAGATCGCCGAGCGCGCGCGCGATGCGACCGTTGCCGTCGTCGAACGGGTGCAGCGTAACGAACCACAGGTGGGCCAGGCCGGCCCGGATCAGCAAGGGCTCGGCCGGCGGCGCGTTGAACCACGCGAGAAAGCGCTCGATCTCGTACGTCAGGCGTGTGGCCGGCGGCGCCTCGAAATGCACGTGCTGCCGGCCGATCGGCCCGGAGACCACCTGCATCGGCCCGCTCGCGTCCGAGCGCCACCCGCCGACCGTGATCCGCGACAGCCCCGAATAGCCGGTCGGGAACAGGGCGGCATGCCACCCGAACAACCGCGCTTCGGTGACCGGTGCGGCCGCGTGGGTCGCCGCATCCAGCACCATGTCGACAACGCCTTCGACGTGGCGATCGACCGGCGCGAGCGCGCCGATGTCGACGCCGAGCCGGCGCGCAATCGACGACCGGACCGACGCGACATTGAGGTTCTCGCCTTCGATCGCGCTGGTCTTGACGACGTCATCGGTCAGCGCGGCCAGGCTCGCTTCGTCGCGCAACGCCAGGCCGAGGTCCGCCAATCGCCCGGCCAGCATGCCTTGCGCACGGCTGACGTCGGCGAGCGGCGTGGCGAGGGTCGGAAGATCGAAGCGCCATGCCGGCCAGTCGGCCGATTCCCAGATAAAGGTGTAATCTCCGCTCATGATGCGGAGATTATCCACCGATACGCCGCATGCCTCAACAATCTCCGCAAATTCTGCGGAGATTAATCACCTCATTCACCGCAAAGCGGGCGGCTACCGTACCCGGCCCGCCCCGCTCGCGTCCGTCGGCTCCGGCTGCCCGAGCCGCTCCGCGAGAAATCCGATGAACGTGCGCAGCGTGACGAACCCCTCCCGGTGCTGCGGAAACACGGCATTGAGCGTGATCGGCGGCGGCGCGTACGCGTCGAGCACCGGCACGAGCGCACCGCTGTCGAGCGCCGCGCCGACGATGAAGTGCGGCAGCAGCGCGATACCGAGCCCCGCGATCGCGGCGTCGCGCACCACTTCGCCGTTGTTCGCGACGAGCGGCCCCTGCACGTCGAACGTTCGCGCCGCGCCGTCGACGCGAAATTCCCAGCCCACCCGCCGCTCGCGCCCGTACAGCACGCACGTATGGCCGGCCAGATCGGTCGGCGTCTGCGGCGCGCCATGCCGCTTCAGGTAGGCAGGGCTCGCGCACGCGATCATCCGCCACGCGCCGAGCGGTCGCGCGATCAGCGTCGAGTCCTCGAGCGAGCCGATCCGCAGCACGAGGTCGAAGCCCTCGCCGATCAGGTCGACGCGCCGGTCGGTCAGGTCGAGGTTCAGCCGCACGGCCGGGTGCGCGGACAGGAATTCGGCGATCAGCGGCGACACGTGCGTGATCCCGAACGACAGCGGCGCGCTGATCTTCAGCGAGCCATGCAGCTCGGTGCTGCGCACCGACATCGCCTGCTCGGCGTCGGCGATCTCCGCGAGGATGCGCTGTGCGCGCACATAAAACTCCTGCCCCGATTCGGTCACCGCGAGATTGCGGGTATTGCGATGCAGCAGCCGCACGCCGAGCGACGCCTCCAGCGCCATCGTGCGCCGACTGACGAACTGCTTGGACAGCATCAGCTGGTCGGCCGCCGCGGTGAAGCTGCCTGCGTCGACGGTCGCGACGAAGATCCTCAGGTCGTTGAGTTCCATACTGTCCACTCCAGAGCGACAGTCATTATCTCTACAGCGATTTATTTGTCAAATCGATTGACCTAAGATTCATCTCAACGAACGGCCGGGCCCACTTCCGAGGTCCGGCGACTTGAGGAAAAAATCATGATCGACATCCGTGCAGCAAACCAACGTGGCCGTGCGGAGCATGGCTGGCTCAGCTCCCGTCATACGTTTTCGTTCGCCAATTACTACGATCCGAAGCAAGTCGGCTTCTCCGATCTGCTCGTGATCAACGACGACCGCGTCGCCCCGGGCCGCGGCTTCGGCACGCACCCGCACCGCGACATGGAAATCCTGTCGTACGTGCTCGAAGGCGCGCTCGAACACAAGGACTCGATGGGCACCGGTTCGGTGATCGTGCCGGGCGACGTGCAACTGATGAGCGCGGGCACGGGCGTGCGCCACAGCGAGTTCAACCACTCGCCGGACACGCCGGTCCACTTCCTGCAGATCTGGGTCGGGCCGGCCGAAAAGGGTGCCGAGCCGCGTTATCAGCAGACGAATGTCGCGGCCGACGACAAGCGCGGCAAGCTCGCCCTCGTCGTGTCGCCGAACGGCGACGCCGGTTCGCTGAAGATCCGGCAGGACACCCGGATTTACGCGGGCCTGTTCGACGGCGACGAAAGCACTACGCTGGAACTCGATCCGAACCGCTTTGCTTACGTGCATGTGGCGCGCGGCAGCGTGACGGTCAACGGCGTGACGCTCGGCGAAGGCGACGGCGCGCGCATCCGCGGCGAACAGGCGCTGACGATCGCGGACGGCAAGGATGCCGAAGTGCTGGTGTTCGACCTGCGTCCGGTCGAAGTGACGGCCGAATGGGCGTGACGCCCGTTCGGGAAACCGGGCTCCGCTGACCGCGGGGCCCCTTTAATCGGAGATTCGCAACATGGCCAAGGTTCTCGTTCTTTACTACTCGTCCTACGGGCACGTCGAAACGATGGCGCAGCACATCGTGGAGGGCGCGAAATCGGTGCCCGGCGTCGAGGTCACGCTCAAGCGCGTGCCGGAAACGATCCCCGTCGACCAGGCCCGCGCGATCGGCGTGAAGGTCGACCAGGCCGCGCCGGTCGCCACGGTGGACGAACTCGCCGACTACGATGCGATCATCTTCGGCACGCCGACCCGCTTCGGCAACATGGCCGGCCAGATGCGCACGTTCCTCGACCAGACCGGCGGCCTGTGGATGAAAGGCGCACTCGTCGGCAAGATCGGCAGCGTGTTCGCGTCGACCGGCACCCAGCACGGCGGCCAGGAAACGACGATCACGTCGTTCCACACGACGCTGCTGCATCACGGGATGGTGATCGTGGGCGTGCCGTACGCGTGCAGCGGGCTCGTCAACATGAACGAAATCACCGGCGGCACGCCGTACGGCGCGACCACGCTCGCGGGCGCGGACGGCAGCCGCCAGCCGAGCGCGAACGAGCTCGACATCGCGCGCTACCAGGGCAAGCACGTCGCGGAACTCGCGAGCAAGCTCGCGTCGTAACGCTGCGGCTCCGCAGTTCCGCAGTTCCGCAGTTCCGCACAGGACGAACGGCGCCGGGTCGACCCGGCGCCGTTCGTCCTGTGCAACGCGTTCGACCGTTACTGGCCCGAAGCCGGTGCGGCCGGCGCCGCCTTCGTCGCGGGCGCCTTCTGCACGGCGTTCTGCGGATAGTTGCTCTGGTCGTTGGTCAACCGGTAGCCGCTGCCGGTGCCGATCGCCTTCAGGTCCGACGCGTGCCGCGCGCGGGCCGCCTTGCGCGCCGCCTTCTTCTGCGCCTTGTCGAGCTGCTTTTGCGCCGGCGCGGACGCCGGGTCCTGCGCGTATGCCGTCGGCGCGACGGTCAACAACAGACCGAACGACGCCGCTACCGCTACTGCCACCGAAACCACGCGAGACTGCTTCATGGCCGATCTCCTTGTCGATTGTTGAGTGTGGGTCGGACACCGGCGTGCACGCGACGGCTTGCGACAACGGCGCCGATGCAACGTTAGCCGATCGCTGCGCAAATGTCCTTGGGCATTCCTGAATTCTCCTGATAACGCCGACGATACATGCGCGCCGTGAGCGCCATCCTGTCGGCCTGTCGTCCGCACCATCGGGGAAACCGATACCCCGGCGGCCGCGCGCTCAGATCCAGCGCGACAGCGCCGGCAGCAGGATCGGCACGACGAACGCCGTCAGCACGCCGTTCAGCCCCATCCCGAGCCCGGCAAACGCACCGGCTTCCTCGCTGACCTGAAACGCACGCGCGGTGCCGATGCCGTGCGACGCGACGCCGAGCGCGAAGCCGCGCACGGCCGGCTCGTCGACCCGCAGCAGATTGAGGATCCCACGCGCGCACACCGCGCCGAAAATCCCGGTCGAGATCACGAGCACGGCCGTGAGCGACGGAATGCCGCCGATCTCGGCGGCGACGGCCATCGCGATCGGCGTCGTCGCCGATTTCGGCGCAAGCGATGCGATCGTCTGGTGCGACGCCCCGAACAGCGCGGCGATACCGACCGCCGACACGATCGCGGTCAGCGAACCCGCGAGCAGGCCGACGAGCAACGGCAGCGCGGTACGCCGCAGCTTCGACCACTGGCGGTACAGCGGCAGCGCGAGCGCGACGGTCGCGGGGCCGAGCAGGAAATGGACGAACTGCGCGCCTTCGAAATACGTCGGATACGGCGTATGCGTGAGCGTCAGCAGCACGACGATCACCGCGACCGCGATCAGAACCGGATTCGCGAGCGGGTTGAAGCGTGCCCGCGCATAGACGGCCTGGGCGAACAGATACGCGACCAGCGTGATGGTCAGGCCGAGCAGCGGGCTCGCGGCGAGATAGACCCAGATCGCGCCGAGCTTCGGGAAGGCCGTCATTGCGCGCCCTCCGCAGTGCCGCCCGCGCGGCGCTGGCGTCGCAGCAACGCACGCGTGACGAGCGCCGTCACCGCGATCGCGAGCGTGGTGCTGACGGCCAGCGCGACGACGACCGCGACCGCGTCGCCGCGCACGCGGTCGGCCGACACCATGATGCCGACGCCGGCCGGCACGAACAGCAGCGACAGGTGACGCAGCAGCCCGAGCGCGGTCGGCTCGATCGCATCGGCCACCTGCGGGCGCAGCATCACGAAGCCGAACAGCAGCAGCATGCCGATCACCGGGCCCGGCACCGGCAGGCCGAACAAATAGGACACCCCTTCCCCGAGACACTGGAAGATCAGCAAGACCGCGAACGCCTGCAACATGAACCGTTTCTCCCGAACGTGGCCGCGCTGCCGTGCAGCCTCACGGCCGATGAGCCGGCGGCTTGCGACGCCGGCGTGAACGATACGCGCGATCGTACCAACAATGCCGGCGGCCGGGCGCGATCGTGCGATTGCGCGCTCGCCATTCGACCGTTTCCCTCGGCGCACGGCCGGGCATGAACGAAACGCCCTCATGCAAGGACGGCGGGCATGTGCCCGCCGTCCTGCCGTTCAGGTTCGAACGATCTCGATCGCGTTACTTCAGCCGCGTCGCGATTTCATTGGCCATCGCCTTGATCGCGGCCTTCGTCGGTGCATCGTCGGCCAACGCGTTCAGCAAACCGAAATCGTGGATCGTGCCGTCGTAGCGCGTGGTCGTCGCGTCCACGCCGGCCGCGTCGAGCTTGCGACCGTACGCTTCGCCTTCGTCACGCAACACGTCGAACTGCGCGACCTGGATCAGCGCGGGCGGCAACCCCTTCAACTGCGCAAGGCTCGCGCGCAGCGGCGACGCGTAGATCTCGTTGCGTTGCGCTTCGTTCTTCGTATCGGCGTCCCAGAACCACTTCATCATCGGCCGCGTCAGGAAGTGGCCCTGCTGATACGCGCGGTACGAGCCCGTGTCGAAGTCGTGATCCGTGACCGGCCACATCAGCCCCTGGAAACGGATCGCGGGGCCGCCCTTGTCCTTTGCCATCAGCGCGACGACGGCCGACATGTTCCCGCCGACGCTGTTGCCGACCACCGCGAGGCGGCTGCCGTCGACGCCGATCTCCGCGCCGTGCGCGGCCACCCATTTGGTCGCCGCATACGCCTGGTTGATCGCGACCGGGTAACGCGCTTCCGGCGACGGCGTGTAGTTCACGAACACCGCGACGGCGCCCGACTGCACGACGAGATCGCGCACGAGGCGCTCGTGCGTCGGGAAATCGCCGAGCACCCAACCGCCGCCGTGGATGAACACGAATACCGGCAGCGTGCCCGTCGCGCCTTGCGGACGCACGATCGTGACCGGCACCGACAGGCCGTCCTGCTCGATCGTGCGGTTCGACACGTCGATGCCGGACAGATCGACCTTCACGCCATTCTGCGCGTCGACCAGCACCTGGCGCGCCTTCGCGGGGCTCAGCGTTTCGAGGCCCGGGCCCTTCTGGCCGTTCAGCGCGGCGAGGAACGCGCTCGTCTTCGCATCGGGACGGACGGTGTCGGCGCCGGCGGCGAACGCGGCAGGTGCGGTGGACAACGCGGCTGCAACGGCGGCGGCGATCAGCAGCGGCTTGACGATCTTCATGGTGCGACTCCTTGGTTGATTCTACGAATGGCGATGAATGTTTTGCAGTGCGATCGATCAGACGAGCGTGAGCGTGACGTCGATATTGCCGCGCGTCGCGTTCGAGTACGGGCAGACGACGTGCGCGCGGTCGATCAGCGTTTGCGCGATGTCACGATCGAGGCCGGGCAGCGAGATCTTCAGTTCCACTTCGATGCCGAACCCGTTCGGGATCGCGCCGATACCGACGCTGCCTTCGATCGCGGCGTCCGCGGGCATCGCGATCTTGTCGCGCGCCGCGACGAACTTCATCGCACCGATGAAACACGCGCTGTAGCCGGCGGCGAACAGTTGCTCGGGGTTCGCGCCCGCACCGCCCGCGCCGCCGAGCTCGCGCGGCGTGGTCAGCTTCAGGTCGAGACCGCTTTCGGGCACCGTCGCACGGCCGTCGCGGCCGCCGGTGGCTTTTGCATGAGCGCGGTACAGCACTTTTTCGATCGACATGACAGACTCCTTTTCAGCAAATGAATGAAACAGCCTTCGAACCGGGGACCGCGTGCCGGCGGCTTCTCCGCCGGCATCGCATCAATTTATCTACTCATAGATAGACAAATTTCCCCAAAAAAATGCAGATGGTCGATCCATCTGCGCGAGCCATCTATCTACTACATGATAGATAGCGAGATTCATTAAAAGGGCGGCGAACCGCCCCACTGCTTGCGCCGCCCGTCAGGGCCGCGTTTTCCAGACGGCCTCGACGTCCTCGAGACGCGCCCGCGTGTGAAACAGCCGGCTGGCCAGCACGCTGCCCTGAAACGCCGCGTACAACGTGCGCGCCGCCGTGTCGGGCTCGCCGCTGAACTGCAGCGTGCCTTCCTTCGCGCCTTGCGCGAGCAATTCCGCCAGCCAGCGTTCGTTGGCCGTGAAGAATGCCTGCACGGCCTGCCGCACGTTCTCCGGCAACGTTTCGATGTCGGCCGCGAGCATCCCGCAGAGGCAGATCAGATTGCCGTCACCGAGCGTGCGACCGAACATCTTCGTGTACAGGCTCAGCTTCACGTCGGCCGGCAAGGCCGCATCGATCGCCCGCACGGCCGCGAGCACTTCGTCGCTGTACGCCGCCACCGCTTCCAGCACGAGATCGTCCTTCGACGGGAAGTAGTAGTGGATGCTCGACGTCTTCACGCCCACCAGGTCGGACAGGTCTCGATAGCTGAAGCCGTTGTAACCGCGCTGCATCATCAGCGTGATCGCGTGGTCGAGAATCTGTTCGCGGACGGTCGGTTTCGTTTCCATGGATCGAACTTTATCTACTCATAGATAGATAGTCAAGCGGTTTTTTAGGGGCGCGATGTCCATTCCTGAGGACCCGATGCGCGAGTACGGCGCCGTTCGTGCGGCCGGCGACGGCTTACAACCCGCCTGCAGCGCGGTCGAATCAATGCGACACTTCGAGCCGGGCCACGCGATCGCGGCGTAACGTCCGTCGGCCGAAAGGAACATATCGGCACACGATGACCGCATCGCATCCGGTCCGGCATCATCGGCCCGCCCGTCGCGTCGGGCCGCATCAGGAGAACAAGTCGATGTATTCGTGGTTTGAACGGCGCCTGCCGACTTTCCCGCTCGAAGATCCCGTCACGCCGCCGAAGGGATTCTTCTCGTTCGTCTGGGCGTGCACGAAAGGCGCGCGCGGCTGGATCCTGCTGATCGCGCTGACGTCGGCCGCGCTGGCCGCGTACGAAGCCGCGCTGTTCGCGATGATGGGGCACGTGGTCGACTGGCTGTCGTCGTCGACACCGACCGAATTCGGCGGCCGTCACTTCGCCACGCTCGCCGGTTTCGCGGCGATCCTCGTCGGCAGCGCGCTGCTGATCGCGCTGCATACGATGGTCAAGCACCAGGTGCTCGCGATCAACTTCCCGATGCGGCTGCGCTGGCTGTTTCACCGGCTGATGCTCGACCAGAGCCTGTCGTTCTACGCGAACGAGTTCGCGGGCCGCGTGACGACCAAGATCATGCAGACCGCGCTCGCGGTGCGCGACGCGCTGTTCATGTCGGTCGACGTCGTGATCGGCGTCACGGCCTACCTGATCGGCATTCTCGTGCTCGCCGCCAGCTTCGACTGGCGGCTGATGATTCCCCTCGCGCTGTGGGCACTCGGCTACGGCGCGGCGTGCGCGTATTTCGTGCCGCGCCTGGGCGCGGTCGGCAGCCGGCAAGCCGACGCGCGCGCGCTGATGACGGGCCGCATCACCGACGCGTATTCGAACATCACGACCGTGAAGCTGTTCTCGCATACGCGGCGCGAAGCCGACCACGCGCGGCGCGCGATGGAAGCGTTCAAGGCGACCGGCGACGCGCAGATGCGGCTCGTCAGCGCGTTCGAGATCGTCAACCACCTGCTGTCGACGCTGCTGCTGGTCGGCTCTGCCGGGCTCGCACTCGCGTTGTGGATGCACGGCGAGGCGAGCGCGGGCGTGGTCGCCGCCGTGATCGCGATGGCGCTGCGCCTGTCGAGCTACTCGCACTGGATCATGTGGGAAATGACCGAGCTGTTCGAGAATGTCGGCACGATCCAGGACGGCATCAACACGTTGACGAAGGTGCGCAGCGTGGTCGACGCGCCCGATGCGAAGCCGCTCGCGGTGCAGCGCGGCGAAATCGTGTTCGACAACGTGCAGTTCGCACACGAGGACAACGATCGCGCGGTATTCGACGGGCTGAACCTGACGATCCGGCCCGGCGAGCGGATCGGATTGATCGGTCGCTCGGGCGCCGGCAAGTCGACGCTCGTGAACCTGCTGCTGCGCTTCTACGACGTCGGCGGCGGCACGATCCGGATCGACGGGCAGGACATCGCACACGTGACGCAAGACAGCCTGCGCGGCGCGATCGGGATGGTCACGCAGGATACGTCGCTGCTGCACCGGACGATGCGCGAAAACCTGCTGTACGGCCGCCCCGACGCAACCGAACGCGAAATGCAGGATGCGGCCGTGCGCGCGGAAGCGGCCGAGTTCATCGGCCGGCTGCGCGACCGCCATGGCCGCAGCGGCTACGACGTCGAAGTCGGCGAGCGCGGCGTGAAGCTGTCGGGCGGCCAGCGGCAGCGCGTCGCGATCGCGCGCGTGATGCTCAAGGACGCGCCGATCCTCGTGCTCGACGAAGCGACCAGCGCGCTCGACTCCGAGGTCGAAGTCGCGATCCAGCGCAGCCTCGACAGTCTGATGCGCGGCAAGACGGTGATCGCGATCGCGCACCGGCTGTCGACGATCGCCGCGATGGACCGGCTGATCGTGCTCGACGAAGGGCGCATCGTCGAGGAAGGCACGCACCAGCAATTGCTGCAGGCGGGCGGCATTTACGCGGCGCTGTGGGCGCACCAGAGCGGCGGGTTCCTCGGCGAAACGGCGGAAGCGGAAGACGTGGTGCAATAGACCGGCCCAAGGAGCTCCCATGACCACGCGACCGGATATCGCGACCGCGCTCGATGCGCCCGATTCGGTGCTCGAGGAAGACGAGCAGCGCTTCGTGCATCAGATTCGCGAGCACGGATGGTTCCGTACGGAAGTATTCGCAGAAGGCGACGCGCCGGGTTTCTCGTTCACGACCGGGCTGTGGGTCAACCACGGTTTCCCCCGAAATCATCGTTTTCTCGTTGCCGCCACGCATCGTCCATGACGTGCTGTGGGACGTCTACCGGAAGGTCGCGGCCGGTACGCCGCCACCGGTCGGCGAAGTCACGGCCGCCGTCTACGGCAACGCGAACGCGCTGCTGATGCCGGTCGAGAAGAAACACTACGAAGCCCATCTCGGCTGGAACCGCTGGTTCTACGGCAACGACGACTTCCCGTGCGTGCAGTTGCTATGGCCGGACCGCAACGGAATTTTTCCGTGGCAGCCAGAGGCGGACGACGCATTGAACGCGGCGCAGCCGCGCCTGTTCGCACCGGGCGACGCGCGCCACTGACCTGGCGCGCCGGATCGCGCGGCACGTGTGCGATGCACACGCTATCCGCGCGCCGCTCGTCGATCCGTTGCGCGCGCATCCATCGCCGCGCCGCCTCATAACGATCCGACAATTTATTGGTTCCCTTGACGCCGTGCCGTCCGTATCGTGCACCGACTCGTCAGACCAATCGACCAACGGGGGAATCCAACCATGAAACAGATCCGGTCATTCGCACTGCTCGCGCTGCCGGCCGCGCTCGTCGCCGCGGGCGCCCACGCACAAAGCAGCGTCACGCTGTACGGCATCGCCGACGCGGGCATCGCGTACGTCCACAACGCGCAGAACGCGAACGGCAGCAACGCGGCGAGCCTCGTGAAGTTCAGCAGCGGCAACCTGTCGGGCAGCCGCTGGGGGCTGCGCGGCGTCGAGGATCTCGGCAGCGGCCTGTCCGCACTGTTCCAGCTCGAGAACGGCTTCAACATCGGCACCGGCGCGCTCGGCCAGGGCCAGCGCGAATTCGGCCGCAAGGCCGTCGTCGGCCTCGCGAGCAGCACGTACGGCACCGTGACGCTCGGCCGCCAGTACGACCCGGTCGTGGATCTCGTGCAGGGCCTCACGCAAGACAACTACTTCGGCGGCGTATTTGCGACGCCGGGCGATCTCGACAACTACGACAACAGCCTGCGCGTCAGCAACTCGGTGAAATACACGAGCCCGCTGATCTCCGGCTTCCAGTTCGCGGCCCTGTACGGCTTCGGCGGCGTCGCGGGCGCGACCGGCAGCGGCCGTACGTACAGCTTCGGCGCGAGCTACGCGAACGGCCCGCTGTCGCTCGGCGCCGGCTACTTCTACGCGAACGGCGGCACGACGGTTGCGGGTGGCGTGCGCACGTGGTCGAGCAGTTCGGACACGCTGTTCAATACCGTGATCAACCAGGGCTTCTCGAGTGCGAAGTCGATCCAGATCGTGCGCGTGGCCGGCCAGTACGTGGCCGGGCCGGCGACCTTCGGCCTCGCGTATTCGAATACGCAGTACGGCGCGGACACGCTATCGGCATTCAGCCAGAACGCGAAGTTCAACAACGGTTCGGCATTCTTCAACTGGCAGTTCACGCCGGCATTGCGCGCGGGCGTCGGCTACAACTACACGTCGCTGACGGGCCCGGCTTCCGCGCACTACAACCAGGTCAACCTCGGCGCGGATTACGCCCTGTCGAAGCGCACCGACCTGTATGCGCTGTTCGGTTATCAGAAGGCGAGCGGCAACACGCTCAACGCGAGCGGGGCGACCGTGAAGGCGGCCGCATCGGTCGGCTCGTACGGCGTGAACGCCGGCACCGATACACAGGAACTCGCGATCGTCGGCATTCGCCACAAGTTCTGATCGTCACGTCGCAGGACGATCGCCGCAGGTCATTCCAGAGATCACAAGACGGACGACGGTGGCAGTGCCCGCGGCGATCGATGCCGGGATCAGCGTGTAGCGTGGCGTCCGGCAACGCAGTAGACAACTGCGGCCGTGATCCCGAATACCAGATGTGCGATCAGCGTGATCGCGCCGCGAACCGGGATGAACCACGGAAAGATCGCCGTGAAGCCGTACAGGTTCACGCCGTACAGCAGGAGCCCGAAC
The DNA here is from genome assembly GCF_001523445.1 of Burkholderia sp. ABCPW 11. Lineage (NCBI taxonomy): Bacteria > Pseudomonadati > Pseudomonadota > Betaproteobacteria > Burkholderiales > Burkholderiaceae > Burkholderia > Burkholderia sp. ABCPW 11. Next base: position 97,871 of record NZ_LOVM01000001.1, read on the forward strand.
GCGCCGCCCGCGAACGCGGCGGCCACGCACGACAGCCCGTGGACCAGCCGTACCAGCGCGCCCGCATAGATGAGCGAAAGCGCCGCGTGCACGAGCGTCGCCACGCCCATGACCAGCGGATCGAAGCCGCCGGACGTATCGAGCACGCTTCGCCCCATCACGATCGCAGCCGTGAGGCGCGCGTCGCGCAACAGATTCCGGACGGCGTCATCGCCGGCGATTGCCCAGAGCAGCAACTCGACGACGGTCGATCCGACCGCTGCGCCGAACGCTGCCCAGAGCATCGGGATCACACTCGCTTGTTTCAATGGTCGTCCTCGTGGCGGCCCCGTCGATGCGTCGAACGAGCCGCCGTGCAGCGCGGTTTACGACGCCCCTTCGCAGTCCGACCAGTACGCAAACGGGTCGCGATGTTTCGGATAGTGCTCGTCGAGCCATTTCAGCAGCGTCGCCCGGGCATTGTCCATGTCGGCCTTCAACGACGACGTCGTCAGCTCATGCACTTCGACGGACTTTTCCCGATCGACCACGAAGCAGTTCCAGTCGGGGCCGTCGAGATCCGGATCGTCGGATGCTTTCGACGACTTCGTCCAGCCGAAACGCTTGCGCGCATCGATGTAGTAGCGCGGATACACCTTCAGATACGACATCTCGCCGCCCTGCAGGCTGCTCTCGGCGCGCAGCACGTCGCGTTCGTCGACGATCTGCGTGACTTCCGGAAGCCGGCGGGAGCGCCATCCGGCAGGCAGCGTCGCCACCGCGCGGACGCTGTCGTAGGTGCCCCACTCGAGGCCCCACGCTTCGGCCATGCGTTTCATGAACGCGTCGGCGCTCGGATAACCGCGCAGCTGGATGCGGGTCGACAGCGTGACTTCCACCCCGCCGCGACCGCCGGATGCATTCGACACCTCGTCGTCCGCTTCGAACGGATTGCCCGGACGCGGCGATGCGCGCTTCGCGTCCGCAGGCGCCAGGCCGGAAAAAAGTTGATCCAGCGCCGCACGCGCTTTCGACGATTTGTCTGGTCTATTCATCGGTTCCCTTTTGTGCAAATTTGAACCCGTACTGCAATGGTTGGTGATTGCCCTGCCGTCGGGCAAAGGCGCGATTCCGCTTCACTGCGGCGATCTCGCCGTTTTCCGCGGCTGCATTGTAACGATTCGGCGTCCGGGGCCGAACGAACGGAACGGGCGGCCGCCTCCGCGAACCGCCGGGTGCGCGCTACCGCAGCGCCTTCACCATCCGTTCCATCAACGCGAGGACCTCCGGCCGATTCTCGCCTTTCGCATGCACGAAGTGATAGCTGAGCGGCGAATCGACCTCGTGACGGCTCACGCGCACGAGCGCGCTGCGCTGCAGATACGCATCCGCAAGCGGCGTTCGCGCAAGCGCCACGCCCAGCCCCGCTTCGGCCGCCGCCAGCACGAGGTTGTAATCCTCGAACCGGCGATCCTGCGCACGCGGCTTGAACGGAACGCCGAGCGCATCGAACCACGTGCGCCAGCCGGTCACGTCGGAATCGTGCAGCAACGGCATGTCGAGCAGCGCGGCGTCGCCCGTTGCGCGGCGCATCCTGGCCAGTTGCGCGGCGAGCCGCGGATGCGCGACCGGATAGAGCCGCTCCGGCATGAACGGGCGGGTGTCGAGACGACGCCAGTTGCCGCGCCCGTACCGGATCGACAGATCCGCTTCGCCGCCCGCGATATCCACGTTGCGCAGTTCGATGCCGAGCTCGATGCGCAACGCGGGCGCTTCATTCTCGAGCGCCTGCTGCCGCTCCAGCAGCCGCAGCTGCGCGAATGCGGGCACCACGCTCATTCGCACCAGCCGCGGCGTGCGCGGCGTGCGCCACTGATCGGCCGCGCCGTCGATGATCGCGAATGCCTGCTCGATGCGGCCGACGAAGCGCTGCCCGTCCGGCGTCAGGCGCACGCCGCGCGCATGCCGTTCGAACAGCGCCATCCCGAGCCAGTTTTCCACGGCGGCCACCCGTCGGCTGATCGCGCCGTGCGTGACGCCGGAGACGTTGGCCGCCGCGAGAAACGAACCCTCGCGCGCCACCGTGCAGACCGTCTCCAGGCTCGCGAGCGGCGGCCGCGGGCCCGGCATCGGCGCGGCGACCGACAGCCCGCCGGCCGCCTGACGCGCACGCGCCGAGCCGTCGGGCCGCCGCGGCCCCGAGCTGTGAGCCATATTCATATCCGGGTGTTGATCTGTGCGCTAGCTTAACATCTCGCCACGCCGCATCATTGCCGCATGAATACCCTTTCGTCACCGACGTCGCGCGGCGCGCGACAACCGCTCGTCGCGGCAGCCACGGTCTCGTTCACGATCGTTTCGTGGGCGTCCGCGTTCCCGTTCATCCGGATCGGCCTGCACGGCCTCGCGCCGCTGCAGCTCGCGGCCGCGCGCTTCGCGACCGCCGCGTTGCTCGTGATCGCGTGGCTCGCATGGCGACGGCCGCCGCTGCCGGCGAAAGGCGATGCGTGGCGCTTTCTCGCGTGCGGCCTGCTCGGCATCGCCCTCTACAACGCGCTGCTCAATACCGGCGAACGGACCGTGTCGGCCGGCGCGGCGAGTTTCATCGTGAACACGCTGCCGATCTTCACCGCATTGCTGGCCGCCGTGTTTCTGCGCGAGCGCTTCAATCGCTGGGGCTGGCTCGGTTCGCTCGTCAGCCTCGCCGGCATCGCGGTGATCGCGCAAGGGCAACCCGGCGGCCTCGTCCTCGGCTCGGGGAGCACGCTGATCCTCGGCGCGGCGCTGTGTTCGGCCAGCTATTTCGTGTTACAGCGGCGGTTGATTCCCGTGTACGGCGCGCTGCCGTGCACCGCTTACACGCTGCTGGCCGGCGCGATCCTGCTCGTGCCCTGGCTGCCCGGCGCGCTCGTGTCGCTCGGCGGCGGGTCGCGCGACACGGCGCTGGCCGTCGTCGTACTCGGCGTCTTTCCCGCCGCGCTCGGTTACGCGACCTGGGCCTTCGCGCTCGGCTACTTCGGCGCGGCGCGCGCGGCCAACTTTCTCTACTTGACGCCGGCGGTCGCGACGCTGCTGTCGGTGGTGCTGACCGGCGAGCGGCCGGGCATCGCGACGGCGTGCGGCGGCCTGCTGGCGATTGCAGGCGTGATCGTCGTCGCATTGCGCGGACGGTCGTAAGGTTGCGCGTGCGGCGAATTGCGGGCGGCCGACGCGACGGTCCGGATTTGCCGCGACGCCGGCCCCAAAACGCCCCGGTTTCTGCCGATCCCGATGGACGGTTCGGTCGGTGTGATCGGCACCCACTCGCCGGCGCGGCCGAACTTGACCGTTAGTTGCATAACGACGGCGATCGCACTCGATCGAGCACGACCATGAAACCGGATACGCCATTCGCCATTGACCAAACTGTGCAGACAAATCGACCGAACAGTTCCCGATTGACCGTGCGCCAGTGTCCATGGCTTCGCCGTGGCGACCGGCCGAATAATGGATGCGGCCGTAAGGCCGACGACAGCGAACCGCAATCCGGGGGCCGCTGCGGCGCATGGTTTCCGGTATCCGGAAGCCTCGACATCCGCGCGTCGGCGCATGCCGCAACGGTCCGCCATGCGGTGCGCCGCAGCACGCAGAAGCGGGTTCCGATATATTCATACGAATTGCATGGCGTGCGGCACCCGCCCGCTCGCCCGGGCGGCAGTTCACCCCGGCCGGACACCATGCAAGCGACGCCCGTGACGGGTATGGAAAATCGTCCGATCGCCCCGGCCCGCGGCCGGCCGGTCGAGACGTCAATAGAAAGACATTCAATTCGGAGATGGCAGATGGAACGAAGCACTGTCGGCATGCGCTGCAAACCCCTGATCACCGTTGCACTGGCTGCCGCCGCGTTCGCGGCCGCGTCGAGCGCGATGGCCGACCAGGTCGTGAAGATCGGCAGCGTCGAACCGACGACGGGCGGCATCTCGCACCTCGGCAAGGACAACGAGAACGGCGCGCGCCTCGCGGTCGAAGAAATCAACGCGAAAGGCCTGACGATCGGCGGCAAGAAGATCACGCTGCAACTCGACGCGCAGGATGACGCGGCCGACCCGCGCCAGGCGACGCAGGTTGCGCAGAAGCTCGTCGACGACAAGGTCGTCGCCGTCATCGGCCACCTGAATTCGGGCACGTCGATCCCGGCATCGAAAATCTACAGCGATGCGGGCATCGTGCAGATCTCGCCGTCGGCCACGAACCCGACCTACACGCAGCAGGGTTTCAAGACGACCTACCGCGTCGTCGCGACCGATGCGCAGCAGGGCCCGGCGCTCGCGAGCTATGCGCAGTCGAAGGGCGTGAAGAGCGTCGCGGTGATCGACGATTCGACCGCATACGGCCAGGGCCTTGCGAACGAGTTCGAGAAGAAGGCGAAGGCGCTCGGCCTGAAGGTGCTGTCGCACGACGCGACCAACGACAAGGCGGTCGACTTCCGCGCGATCCTGACGAAGGTCAAGGGCGAAAACCCCGACGCGATCATGTACGGCGGCATGGACGCCACCGGCGGCCCGCTCGCCAAGCAGGCGAAGCAGCTCGGCCTGCGCGCGAAGATCCTGTCCGGCGACGGCGTGTGCACCGACTCGCTGGCCGAACTGGCCGGCCCGGCGGCCGACAACGTGCTGTGCTCGCAGGCAGGCGCTGCGCTCGAGAAGATGCCGGGCGGCGCGAGCTTCCTCGCGAAGTACCAGAAGCGCTTCAACCAGGGCATCAAGTTCGACGCGCCGTTCGCGTATGACGCGGTCTATATCGCGGTCGACGCGATGAAGCGTGCGAACTCGACCGACCCGGCGAAGATCCTCGCGGCGATGCCGGCGACGAAGTACGACGGCGTGATCGGCACGACGACGTTCGACTCGAAGGGCGACCTGACGCACGGGGTCATCTCGATCTACGGGTACAAGAGCGGCAAGAAGACCTTCCTCGACCAGGTGAAGATGTAACCCGACGCGGCGCCGGCACGACGGGAACGCCACCCGTCGGCGCCGGCGCCGCGCGGGACGAATTCTGATTCACGGAGACGAAGCATCATGTGTGCAATGGCGTATGCGGAATTCCAGCAGGAGTTGAAGAAGGCGCAGTTGACGGCGCGCGAGTTCGCCCGCCTGATCCGGATGAACGAAAGCTCCATCACGAACTATTCGAGCAAGGGCACCGTCCCTTCCCACCTCGCGGTCATCGCGAAACTGATCGGTACGCTGGCCGCGCACGAGATCGACTTCCGGCGCGTGATCCGGCAAATGCGGATCGAGCCGAAACGGCCGCGCGGCGTCGGCGTGCTTCCCGCAGCGGACAAATCGCGGTCGCGGAAAGCTGCGAAAGCCGACGCCTGACCAGCGCCGGCGAAGGTCGACAGCGGCACGGGGATTGCCGCTCGACGCTCGATCGTCGCCGCCTCAAGGGCCGCTCGGCCCGCACCGCCCCGTCGTCACCCCACCGCCCGCACATGATCCAGCAGCGCCTGCAACGGATGGCGCACCTGTTTCGACGACAGGCGTTTCACCTGGCTGCGGCACGAATACCCGGTCGCCAGCGCTTCACCCTCCTCGTCCGGTGCATCGACGTGCGCGGCCCACGACTGCGCATAGATCGTCTTCGACGTCGCGAGATTGCGCGCCTCGTGCCCGTACGTGCCCGACATCCCGCAACACCCGGCCGCCTGAACCTGCAGGCGCAACCCGCGACGCGCGAACACCTGCGCCCATTGCTTGCCGCTGTCCGGCGCATTGGTTTTCTCGGTGCAATGCGGCAACAACCGATATGAAACCGTCGCCCCACCCGCACCGGCTTGCGGCAGCGCATCCAGCAGCCACTCCTGCGGCAGCGCGACCTTCGGCACGTCGGCGAGCCCCGTCACTTTCAGGTATTCCTGCCGATACGTGAGCGTCATCGCCGGATCGAGGCCGACCAGCGCGACGCCCGAGCGCGCCAGCGCGGCCAGTTGCGTCGCGTTTCGGATCGCCGCCTTCGCGAAGGCTTGCAGAAAGCCCTGCACGTGCAGCGCCTTGCCGTTCGGCGCGAGCGGCGCGAGCCACACCTGATAGCCCAGGCGCGCCGCCAGCTCGATTAGCGTCGCCAGTTGCTCGGTATCGAAATAGCGCGTGAACGTATCCTGCACGACGACGACGCTGCGCGCGCGCTGCGCATCGCTCAGCGCTGCGAGCGCATGCGGGTCGGCCGGCTTCACGCGCCACGCGCGGATCACGGCCGCGAGATCGAAGCGGCTCAGCAGCGGGCTGTCGACCATGCCGACCTGACGCTCGAGCAGCGCCCGCATCCAGCCGGATCCCATCAGCCCGTTGTACAGCGCGGGCACGCGCGCCATCCACGGCATCGTGAATTCGAGCGAGCCGATCAGGTAGTCGCGCAGCGGCCGCAGGTAGCGCTGGTGATACAGCTCGAGAAAGCGCGAGCGGAACTCGGGCACGTTGACCTTGACCGGACACTGTCCCGCGCACGACTTGCATGCGAGGCATCCGGCCATCGCGTCGTACACCTCGTGCGAGAAATCCGTGTCGCCACGACGGGCGTTGCGGCTGTTGCGCCAGCGCTCGACCAGGCCGCGCAGGACCGGTTGCCGCGTGCGCGCCGCCGCGACGACGTCGACGCCGGCCTGCCCTTGCAGGCGCAACCATTCGCGCATCAGCGACGCACGCCCTTTCGGCGACTGCACGCGTTCGCGCGTCGCCTTCCACGACGGGCACATCGCGTCGTCCGGATCGAAGTTGTAGCACGCGCCGTTGCCGTTGCAATGCATCGCGGTGCCGTAGCTCTGCCACACGCGCTCGTCGATCTGCCGGTCGTGATCGCCGCGCGTCGGCACCTCGTCGATCTTCAGCAATCGCAGCGTGCGATCCGGCGGCGTCGCGATCTTGCCCGGGTTGAACTGGTTGTGCGGATCGAATGCGGCCTTCAACTGCTGCAGCGACGGATACAGCTCGCCGAAAAACGCCGGCGCATATTCGGAGCGCACGCCCTTGCCGTGCTCGCCCCACAGCAAGCCGCCGTGACGCTGCGTAAGTTCGGCCACCGCGTCCGACACGGGCCGCACCAGCGCCGCCTGCTTCGGATCCTTCATGTCGAGCGCCGGGCGCACGTGCAGCACGCCCGCATCGACGTGGCCGAACATCCCGTACTGCAGCCCGTGGCCGTCGAGCAGCGCGCGGAATTCGGCGATGTACGCGGCGAGGTTCTCGGGCGGCACCGCGGTGTCCTCGACGAACGGTTGCGGGCGCGCCTCGCCCTGCACGTTGCCGAGCAGGCCGACCGCGCGCTTGCGCATCGCATACACGCGCTTCACCGCATCGTCGCCGGCCGCCAGCGTATGGCCGAGACGCTCCACGCTCGTATCGGTGCGCAGATGCTCGACGAACGCGCGCACGCGCGCATCGACGTCGTGTTCGTCGTCGCCGCTGAATTCGATCAGGTTGATGCCGAGCGTCGGGCGCGCGTCGTCCTGCGGAAAATACTCGGCCACGCTGCTCCACACGAAGTCCTTCATCGCGAGCATCAGCACCTTCGAGTCGACCGTCTCGATCGACAGCGGCCGGTGTTCGAGCAGCGCGCGCGCGTCGCGCAGCGCGTCCATGAAGCCCGCGTAACGCACGTTGACCAGCACCGAGAACTTCGGGATCGGCAGCACGTTGAGCTTCGCCTCGACGACGAAGCCGAGTGACCCTTCCGCGCCGCACAGTACGCTGTTCAGGTTGAAACGGCCGTCCGGTTCGCGCAGGTGCGCGAGGTCGTAGCCGGTCAGGCAGCGGTTGAGCTTCGGAAACTTCGCGTCGATCAGCGCCGCCTTGTCGTCGCGGATGCGCCGCGCGGTGCGATACACGTTGCCGACGCGGTCCTGCCGCGCACAGCGGCGTTCCAGCTCCGCATCGTCGAGCGCGCCGCTGTGCAGCCGTTCGCCGCCCATCAGCACGAAATCGAGCTCGAGCACGTGATCGCGCGTCTTGCCGTACGTGCAGCTACCCTGCCCGCTGGCGTCGGTGTTGATCATCCCGCCGACGGTCGCACGGTTCGACGTGGACAGCTCCGGCGCGAAGAACAGCCCGTGCGGCTTCAGCGCCGCATTGAGCTGATCCTTGACGACGCCCGCCTCCACGCGCACCCAGCGCTGCGCGACGTCGATTTCGAGGATCCGGTTCATGTTCCGCGACAAGTCGACGACGATGCCGTCGGTCAGCGACTGCCCGTTGGTGCCGGTGCCGCCGCCGCGCGCGGCCACCGCGACGTCGCGGTGCGCGGGCTCGGCCAGCAGCCGGGCCAGCAGCTGGACGTCGTCCGTATGCGCGGGGCAGATCACCGCCTGCGGCAGGCGCTGGTAGATCGAGTTGTCGGTGGCCTGCACGGTGCGGTTCGCGTGATCCGTACGGATTTCGCCGGCGAAGCCGGCCGCCTGCAGCGCGGCGAGAAAATCGCGGTAAACGTTCGTGGACGGGCTGGCGGGGCGAGGCAACGGGACGATCGACATGGGGCACAAACGCAATGTGGGTGGAGCAGGCCGGTTCGTGCGCACCGAAACATGATTTTTTGGCAAGTTTCCGTGCAACCGGGAATTCCAGTATCTTTCGATACTTCGTTATAAACAAACGAATTCTCCCTCGGCGAAGCTTGCATAAAACTCATGAATTACCGCCGCCTCACCCCCTCGATGTCGCTGCTGCTCGTGTTCGAGGCCGCCGCGCGGCATGAAAGCTATACGCGCGCGGCCGAGGAGCTGTCGCTGAGCCAGAGCGCGATCAGCCGGCAGGTCCAGACGCTCGAGGATCAGCTCGGCGTGCCGCTGTTCCGGCGCGAGGGCCGCTCGGTCAAGCTGACCGACGTCGGCCGCCGCTACTTCGGCGAGCTGACCGGCGCGCTCGGGCGCATCCGCGGCGCGACGTTGCAGGCGATGTCGCATCGGGCGGGCGCCGGCTCGCTCCGGCTGGCCACCTTGCCGACCTTCGGATCGAAATGGCTGCTGCCGCACCTGCACGGCTTCTATGCCGCGCACCCGGGCGTGACCGTGCACCTTCATTCGCGAATCGGCGCGATCGATTTCCTCAACGACGACCTCGACGCGGCGATCACCGTCGGCGCCGGCGACTGGCCGGGCCTGCATGCGCACCGGCTGTACAACGAGTTCCTGATCGCGATCGCGCCGCCCGCCACGGGCAGCGGCCGCAAGGCCGACGCGCGCACGCCGGCCTGGGCCGCGAAGCAGACGCTGCTGGGCGTGACGAGCAATCAGCAGGCCTGGGCCGAGTGGTTCTCGCACTATCGGCTCGATCATCGCAAGATGCGCATCGGCCCGAGTTTCGAGCTGACGTCGCATCTGATCCAGGCCGTGCATGCCGGAATGGGGATCGGGCTGGTGCCGAAGGTGCTCGTGGAGGACGAATTGGGCCGCGGCGAGCTCGACTCGATCGGCGACGCGATTACCAGCCAGCGCAGCTATTACCTCGTCTACCCGCCGGGCAACGAAACGCTGCCGTCGCTCGTCGCCTTCCGCGAATGGCTGCTGACGTCGTGCTGACGCGCCGCCGGCGACGGGCCGGTCAGGTGCGCCATTCGCCGAGAATCTGCTCGGCGAGGTAGTCGCACGGCGGGCGCGCCGACTGCGCGCTGCGGGCGAGCACGACCTCGAGTTCGCCGAGCGACGGTAGCCCGTGGCTCTCCGTCAGCTGCAACAGGTGATCGGGCACGCAGCAGCGCGCGAGCGGCGCGACGGCGAGGCCGGCCTCGACCATGCTGAGCAGGCCGAGAAAGCTCGGGCTTTCGTATGACATCCGGTACGGAATCTTCCGCCGGTTCAGCGCCCTGACCGCGTGATCGCGGGCCATGCTGCCGCCGTGCGTAAAAAACGCCACCGGCAGCGGCCGCTCTTCCCACACGTCGCGTTTCGCCGAGCCGGCCCAGACGAGCGGCTCCATCCGGATCAGCTCGCCCGTCACGCCCTTGATTCGCGTGAGGCATGCGAGGTCGACCGTGTTGTCCTTCAGCATCGGCACGAGCGCGCTGCTCGGCTGGCCGATCACGCGCACTTCCACGCGCGGATGCATCGCGGCGAACTTGCCGAGCACCTGCGGCAGCAGCGACGAGATGTAGTCGTCGGGCACGCCGATCGTCACGCGGCCGCGCATCTCCGGACGCACGACCGACGCCCACGCCTCGTCGCGCATCGCGAGCATCCGGCGGCCGTAATCGGCGAGCATCCTGCCGTCGTCGGTCGCCGTCACGTTGCGCGTGTCGCGGATGAACAGCGGCTTGCCGAGCGCGTCTTCCAGCGTCTTGATCTGCATGCTCACCGCCGACGGCGACCGGTGCACGGCCTGCGCGCCCCGCGCGAACGATCCGGATTCCGCGACGGCCACCACCATCGCGAGCACATCGAGGTCGAGCTTCTTCATGTCGATTCAGAAAAACTGATCAATTGATTCAGTTTATCCCGTTTTACTGTTCACCTCCATCGCCGGACAATCGACGCCATCAGCACTCATTCGATGCAGGAAGCGGAAAACATGCACACGTCCGGATCGCTCTACGGGTTTCTCGTCATCGGCGGCATGCTCGCGATCACGCCGGGGCCGAACATGGTCTACGTGATGTCGCGCTCGATCGCGCAGGGGCGGGCGGCCGGGCTCACTTCGCTCGCCGGCGTGATGATCGGCTACCTGTTCTACATGTTCGCCGCCGCATTCGGCATCACGACGCTGTTCATGAGCGTGCCCTATGCAGGCAGCGTGCTGGGCGCGGTCGGGGCAACCTATCTGCTGTACCTCGCATGGCAGGCGGTGCGGCCCGGCGGCCGCTCGCCGTTCGAGGTGAAGGCGCTGCCCACCGAGCAACCGCTGCGGCTGCTCGCGATGGGCGCGACGACCAGCGTGCTGAACCCGAAGCTCGCGATGCTGTTCGTGTCGCTGCTGCCGCAGTTCATCGATTACGGGCAAGGCAGCGTGTTCGGCCAGTCGCTGTTTCTCGGCTCGCTGCTGATCGCCGCGTTCGCGTCCGCCAACGGGCTGGTGGCGCTCTGCTCGAGCGGCCTCGCGACGTTCCTGCACGGCCGCCCGACGCTGCTGCTCGCGCAGCGCTGGGCGATGGGCATCATCCTCGGCAGTCTCGGCGTGCAGATGGCGATCGAGGCATCGAGGCTGGCGGGCGTCGCGTGAACGTCACGCCGCCGCGCGGCCCTGCGCGATCGCAGGCCGCGCGCGTGCGTCGGACAGGCGTCACGCGGCAACGGCCTGCCGACGCGCCTCCAGTTCGCGCACGAGCGGCAGCACGCGCCGGCCGAAGTATTCCACTTCCTCGATGAAGTGCAGGAAGCCGGCCAGCACGAGATCGACGCCGATCGCCTTCAGCGCGACGATCCGCTCGGCGATCTGCTGCGGCGTGCCGATCAGGTTCGTGCGAAAGCCGTCGTTGTACTGCACGAGATCCTCGAACGTCGATTTCGCCCAGTTGCCCTCGCCTTCGGGCGAGGCCGTGCCGGCCTCCTTCACCGCATCGCCGAACGCGTGCACGGCTTCGACGTGTGCATGCCGGATGATGTCGTCGAGCACGGCCCGCGCTTCTTCCTCGGTGTCGCGCGCGATCACGAACGCATTGACGCCGATACGCACGCGATGGTCGTTCGCGGCCGCCTTCGCGCGAATGTCGTCGATCTGCGCCTTCAGGTTCTCCGGCGTATTGCCGTTCGTGAAATACCAGTCCGACACGCTCGCCGCGTTGTCGCGCGCCGCGCGCGAGCTGCCGCCCTGGAAGATTTCCGGATGCGGCTTCTGCACCGGCTTCGGGCTCAGCGTGTAATCGTTGAAGCGGTAGAAGTCGCCCTTGAACGTGAAGTTGTCCTGCGTCCAGATGCCCTTGAGCGCCTGGATGAATTCCTTCGAGCGCCGATAGCGTTCGTCGTGCTCGAGCCACGGCTCGCCGATCGCGGTGAATTCGCCCTTGAACCAGCCGCTCACGACGTTGATCGCGATGCGCCCGTTCGAGAGGTGATCGATCGTCGCGAGCTGCTTCGCAACCACGGCCGGATGCCACGGCCCCGGCAGGATCGCCGCGAGCACCTTGAGCTTGGTCGTCGCATGCAGCAGCGCCTGGCTGAACGACACCGATTCGTGCTGGTATTCGGCGCCGTAGCCGGCCGTGAAGCGGATCTGGCTCAGCGCATAGTCGAAGCCGGCCGCTTCGGCCGTGCGCGCGAGCTTCTGGTTGTATTCGAGGCTCCAGTCGGTGCGTTGCTCGATCGTGCTGACGACGAGGCCGCCGCTGACGTTCGGCACCCAGTACGCGAATTTGACGCCGTCGGCGGAAGGGTCGGGAAGGCTCATGAAAATGTCCTGGTCGAAGGGGAAACGAAAAAGCGGCTTACGCGGCCGCGTCGGAAAGCGCGTGCGGGCGCAGTTGCGGCACCGCGCGGTCGACGGCGAGCGCGATGCGCTCGCGCAATGCGGGGCTGGCGATCTGGTACCGGTCGAAATCGCCCTCGGACGCGTACACGCCGATCGGCAGCGTGCGCGCCTGGAAGAAGCTGAACAGCGGGCGCAGCTGGTGGTCGATCACGAGCGCATGACGCTCGCTGCCGCCGGTGGCCGCGAGCAACACCGGCACGTCGACGAGCGCGTCGTGGCGCACGAGGTCGAACAGATGCTTGAAGAGGCCCGTGTACGACGCGCGATACACCGGGCTCGCGACGACGAGCGCATCGGCCGTCTCGATCGCGCGGATCAGCGCATCGAGATCGGTCGGCACCTGCGCGCGCGTGAGCGCGCCGGCCAGCCGGCTGCCGATCTCGCCGAGTTCGATCCGCCGCGCGTCGATCGGCAGCGCGGCGCCGAGCGCCGTGACGATCGCGTCGGTCAGCGCCAGCGTGCGCGACGGCCGCTGCAGGCTGCCCGATATCGCGACGACGTTGAGGGGGTGGCTCATGCGATGCGTTCCCGTGGTGAAGCCGCGTGCAGGGCGGCGATACCGGTTCGGGTCAGCAAGGAGCGTGCCATTGGCGCGGATACGTGGAGGAAATTTCATCCGGATGACGAAGTTTTTCACTATCGCCTGCCGGAACTGGCGTTCCGCCAAATGCGCGATAGTGGCAAGCATCCCGACTCACGCGTCACATCGATATTCCGCACCACGATGAACCGTGCGCAGCGGATTTGCTGATGCACTGCTGATCAGGCAGCAACGCATCTCGCGCGCCAGCGTCGAATTCGATGCTTTGACGTCGTCGCACCGCCGCTCGTGCGCGCCATTGCAGGTTCCGCAGCAATCGCGCTTTGGTTATCAGAAATCGATGCTTTTCGCGCGCGGCGAAACGTTCAACACTCTGCTGACTACGCAGCAGCCAGACCGCGGCGCCCGCCGGCACGGGCCCGCTTTGCCCGGCCATCCAACGGTTCATCGCCATGACTTCCATTTCCGCATCGCCGCGCCCGCTCAACCTTCGCGTCGTCACCGCGTCCCGCGACCCGGCCGGACTTCAGCCCGCCGAGCACGCGGCGCCGGTGCTCACGTTGCCCGAACGTCACGCGCCGGCCCGCGCGCACGCGCTGGTGTTCGCCGATCCGCGTTCGCTCGCGCTGCTCGAACAGGTTCGCCGCGTCGCGCCGAGCGACGCGAACGTGCTGATCGTCGGCGAGACGGGCACCGGCAAGGAGCTGATCGCGCGCCACGTGCACGCGCTCGGCGCGCGTCGCGACGGGCCGTTCGTCGCGGTGAACTGCGGCGCCTTCTCCGAAACGCTCGTCGACAGCGAACTGTTCGGTCACGAGAAAGGCGCGTTTACGGGCGCGTTCAGCGCGAAGCCCGGCTGGTTCGAAGCCGCGCACGGCGGCACGCTGTTTCTCGACGAAATCGGCGACCTGCCGCTCGCGATGCAGGTGAAGCTGCTGCGCGTGCTGCAGGAGCGCGAGGTCGTGCGGCTCGGTTCGCGCACGGGCATTCCGGTCGACGTACGGGTGGTCGCGGCCACCAACGTCGACCTGCAGCAGGCGGTCGCGGCCGGGCGGTTTCGCGGCGACCTGTTCTACCGGCTCAACGTCGTGCAGCTCGCGGTCCCGCCATTGCGCGACCGCCCGGGCGACATCCTGCCGCTCGCGCGCCACTTCTTCGACATTTACCGCGACCGGCTCGGCGGCGGGCCGCGCCGCATCGATGCGCGCGCCGAGCGCCGGCTCGAGGCACACGGCTGGCCCGGCAATATCCGCGAACTCGAGAACGTGATCCATCACGCGCTGCTGGTGAGCCGCCACGATGCGCTGCAGGACACCGACCTGCACATCGCGCCGCCGTGCCTGCCGACCGTTTCCGCGCCGGCAGCCGATTCGTCCGCCGACGCGCAGGCAGCGCTCGAACACGCGCTGCGCGACCTGTTCGACGGCGGGCACGGCAACCTGTTCGAACGTATCGAGGACACGGTAATGCGTGTCGCGTTCGAATTCAGTCACCGCAACCAGATCCGGGCCGCGCAGTTGCTCGACATCAGCCGCAACGTGCTGCGTGCGCGGCTGATTCGCGCGAAGGCGATCTCCGCGCTGAAATAGCGGCGCCAGCGCGCGCCGCCGTTCCGCTCCGGCGCCATGGCATCGCGATCCATGTCGCAACGTCCGAACCTGATGTATCGTGGCGCGAAGCGTACGCTTCGTTGCCCGATCCGCGCCGGTCGCCCGCCATGCGGGTGCATCGTGTCATGGAATCGCCACGAGTTCCACTGAAAAAAAATGTTTCCCGGGAGGATTCGCCCCTGTGCAACCCAGTAGCACCGCGATGTGCTGTTGAGCGTATTGTGGCCGGATTTGGGCGCGCTTGGCACTAGGGTCTGTTCACATTCTCACCAGCGGGCCAAAGGCACAGGCAAGCGAGGCGAAGGCGAGATAGTTGCCGGAAAGCTTGTCGTAGCGAGTGGCGACACGACGAAAATGTTTGATGCGATTGAAAAAGCGTTCCAGATGTTCCCGGTCCGATAAAGCACGCGGTGCGCGTTACGCCGCTGCCCACTTTGACATTCAGTCGATTTAGGAGATTCCACCGGTGAGCCAGTTCGTTCAAGTTGCACCGGGTGTCGTGTTCTCGTCCGACGTTCTGAGTACCGAGTGGACGCGCAAGCATTGCGGGGACGACGGCAATGCGGAGCGCCACGCGAATGCTCGATCCGCGATCCCGGGTAGCGCGCCGGTGGAGGAAAGCGACCACGCAGATCGCGTAAGCACACTGGGCCAAATGTCGTTGTTGTAGACCGCCGCGGATGGCGGCCACCTAGAACTGCACGTGCTCATTGTTCGATCGGCGGCTCGATCTCACCGCATTCGCCGAAAAGGTTCCGCTGCCCTGGCAGTGGCGTCGGCGGCCGACCTGCGGCGCGCGGCCGCATATGCCCTGCTCGCTTCAACGCGCGCGTGATAGCCTGCAACTGCTCCCACAGTTGATCGGCGTCGGCGCTCGACAACGTGTCGGCCGCCACCTCTAGCGCGCTGACAAGCGTCTCGAGCTGCCCCGCAGCGCAAGCAAGTACCGGACGCGCCTGCGTGCGTGCCTGGCTTTCCCGATAGACCGCGAGCCAGCGTGAGAGCGCTTTGCGCTCGTCGCGGGTCATCGCGTCTAGTATCGCGGAAGGAACCGGTTCATTGGCACGAAACGTTCCGATCACCTGTTCGCGTCGGCGCGTCCTAGCGGACGACTGCTTAGATGGATCGACGCGCAGCACCTTGATAAGGCGCCCCTGTTCTCGAATAAGCATCGCTCGTCTCTGATTTCATACGATCACACCCAAGCGTAACAAAACCGAACGTCATGAGCGATTGGCCGACGGCTCATATCCCATCGCGTCGTTGGTTGCCAAACACGCTCTCAATGAGCGGAAGCGCGCCGGCGCGCAGCTCAATTAGTTGAAGAAATTACTTCCCGACCGCTTCATGTCGTCGTCTGCGGCGAGTCCTTTCGGTTGTCGTGATGCTAATGAAATAACATCGAGCACACCAGTGGCCACGTCTAATCGTATTCGGTGTAGCGGGCCATCGATGGCCCAGGGCGCATTCCCACTCAAGTCTGGTCGCACTATTCACATAGGTCGTCGAGACACACTTGCCACCACGCCCGAGCGCAATGCTTTTCATCAACTCGAGCCCAAGCTTGGACCGGTCGCGGCTACACACTGGGCACCAGTGTCCCCGAACAACTGCCCCAGGAGCAGCCTCCCAGCGATGCCCGTGCTCGCACTCCCATTTCAGGGGTGTCGCCGCGTTTCGGTATGTTTCGGACAAGCACCGACCGCCCAGCTGCGTCGCCCGCTGGCGCATGTGCTCGATCCCAAAGCGCATCGGGTCCCGCTGACACTCCGGGCACCAAGCACCACGAAAGGTTCTCGCGCCTTGTGTTTCCCACTCGTGATCAGCACCACATCGGAACCTGTCGTAGGCTTTGCTGCCCTCGTAGACCTTCGAGAGACAAAGCCCACCATGACTCTTCGCTCGTTCACGTAACCTCGCGAGGCCGTCCTTGTGACGATATGCGTGCACCTTCTCTCGGTCCGCGCAAATGCGGCACCAGGCGCCCCGCACGATCTCACTACCGGAAGTCTCCCATTCGTGCCCAGCAGCACATCGGAAACGATAGCGCCCTGTCAGTTTCGTGTAGCCGGTCGACAAACACTTGCCGCCTCCCGCTTTTGCCGCGGCTCGCATGCGCGTCATCCCATCGGGATGGGCCATGCGCTTCGAATGTTGCGCCCTCGCGCAGACCACGCACCAAGAGCCTTTTCGCAGATTCTCGGCGGTCTTCTCGAAAGCGTGCCCTGCCTTACAGAGAAACTGGAGTGGCGTGCCGCGGCCCGCATACTGCACCGAAAGACAGCGGCCGCCCGCCTGGCGCGCGAGTTGATGGATCTGACGAAGCACCTCGTCAACACGACACGCCGGACACTGGACCATCGTGTAGAACAGATAGGAGCCGCATCGACTTGATTCGTGTCCCTTGCGACATCGAAATCGATACTGCGCGTGCCAACCTTTCCATTCTGATTCCAGCAACTTCAGTCCGTATGGACGAAGTGCCTCTCGCATTCGCTTCAACTGATCGAATGACAACGTCGCTGCTCCGCTAAATACCTTTCGTCAGCCTACTCGTGCATACGGGACAGGAAACCGACAAGCCCCAACTAACGAGTCTCACAAGGCAACCTCATCGAACCAATTAAAGCGCAACAAACCTACACAAACAGTTCATTGTTCAAATTTCACGCGCATCAGAATAGATGCCGGATTTAACAACGCCAGACCAGAGCAAAAGGTTGAGCCACGTTGTTAGAGAACTGAACGCTGCCATTTATCTTTAAAATTAAGGAACTCCTTTTTCTTCACCATCCATTTACCCGCCTTTTCCTTCATAGTGAATCGGGATATCGTCAACATTCCCAATGTCTGGCGAATGGTGAAAACCACCTCTCCGTCTGTGGATTCGACGCTATCTTCAACATCAGTTTCAGGATCGTATGTCGGCGGATCCGAACAACCCAAGTCAATTAAGCGACCTTGGTTTGTTTTTTCTTGGAACGCCCATTTCTCTAAAATAGCAGAAAGATCTTTCCGTGCACGGTCATCAATACCAGAAACATCGCCACCGCTTTTCAGAGCACCATGCTTTTTCTCGTAAAAATCCTTTTCCCATTGATTCATCTCCAACATAAATGATCGCAACGCCGCTCGTGCTTGCTCAACATTATCATCCATCATCTAAAACCTTTAATTATTGAAAATACTACCCATAATCTTCTGCCCATTCTGGAATACGTCATAGATTATTTGCGTAGGCCGAGTGCCACCGTTACCGTAGACGAATTGGATGTCAACATCAGCCGAGCCAGCCCTCTTCACATAAGCTGCGACCCGTCCCTCGAAATCCCTGAACAAACCACGGTTGATGCCTAGCAACTGAGGGAAGACACCGTCCTTTCCACCACTCCCGCCGAGAAGTTTTCCTAGAATGTGGCCCGCATCGTCAGTTGGATACCCCAATAATCTCGCCCACGCTCGAGACGACGCATTCGTCGCGGTTCCGGTGCCGAGGTCCGCAGCCGTGATCGTCGCGGTTGCACGAAGTGGCTGACCGGCGGCCCCACGCGAAACAGAAGGTGTAACACACCATCCCCACGGATCAATCCATCCGGTTGGATTGGGCGCATACGCGTACAGATTATCACCACCCAACAAGCCGATCGGATCTTGGTTGATGAACCGCCCTACGTCCGGATCATAGTATCGAAACGTGTTGTAGTGGAGGCCAGTGCTATCGTCGGCATATTGCCCTGCATAGCGCAACGGCTGATCGGTGCGCGCGACCGTCACTTGCCGGCCGCCTGGTTCGACCTTACCCCAAGCCGCATATTGGCCGGTCCACGCTAGCTCCCCCGCCTCGTCGGTCACTTCGAGCGGCGCCCCCACGAGATCGGTATGGAAGTAGTAGATCCGCGCAGCACGCTTGGCCGTGTCGATTGCCGCTGCAGCCAACGCCTCTGCAAGTACCGCGTCGACGCGCGCCACTGGCGAGTAAGGTGCGTCTGGACTGTACACATAGCTGCTCACACCAGTCTCGCGGACCTCCTGAGCCAGTCGCGCCCCCTCCCAAACAAACCGTTTCGTCTCGGACCGTTGCTTCGCGCCGCGCACATCGAAAGTGGTATCGGTTTTCGCGACGCGCCGACCGAGCGGATCGTAGGCAAAATGAGTTTCGACGACGCCACGCACGTCCTGCGTTCGGACCAGAATCAGCCGGTCCTGCCCGTCATACGTGAAGCGCTGCGTCCGGTTCGCCCCGCGAAACTTTGCCGCCAGATTGCCGAACGCGTCGTATTCAAAGCGCAGGTCCTGCCACATGCGCAGCCGATTGCCTTCGACGTACCCACGACTTCGCCGCTGCGCTTCGTCGAGCAGATTTCCGGCGGCGTCCCAAGCAAATTCCTCCAGCTGCCGGTCCACGGTGTTTGCGCGGCGAGTCAGTTGCCCAGCCGGATCGTAGTTGTACTGCGTGTTGCCGCGTAGGCTGTCGCTCATCTCGATCAACTCGCCAGCGGCATCGTATCCGTAGTTTCGCCACAACTGACCGCGCCCGCGTCCCAACGCTTCAGGTTGGAGGCCAGACGACTGCCAGACCTTACGACCGAGCGGATCATAGGCGGAGCGTTGAGTCAGCCGCCCCTGTGTACGCGTGATCTCACGATGCAAGTCGTCACGCTCGAAGTCGCTCACCACCTGATCGCCGCAGCGGATCTGGTGCACGTGCCCAGAGCCGTAACGCAACATCTGCAACGTCTGGTTGTGAGGCAACTCGAGCGCCATCACGTTATCGAGTGCATCGAGCGCATATTCGACCCTGCCATTCGCCCCATGCTCGGCAACCAGTCGACCGGCTTTGTCGTATTCGAAGTTCACAACGTCCGGCGAGATCCCAAGTGCTATGCCGGCTGACGTCGGCGTCCGCTCTACCCTCACTAACTGGTCGCCCTTGTTGTACTCGAAGCGCGTGACTTCGGTCGGCGAATATTGCACCTTCACATTTCCCATCCGGTCACGTTCCAATCGGATGGTTCGAATCGGACGATCTTGCGCCGAGCGGCCTTCCGGCGCACCAACAAAGTCTACAGCCAACAATTCACCAGCTTCCCCATACTCAAACCGCCGCTGCACGCCATCCGGACGTGTCTCGGTCAACAGGCGGCCGCCTGCGCTATACGTGAATGTGTAGTGGGCGTGGCCCTGTCGGAGCTCGCGAAGCCGTCCTTGTGCATCGTAGCGATAGCAAAGCCGCCTTCCGGCGGGATCGATCGTCTCGATTAGCTGCCCTCGAGTATTCCGCAGCAATTGCTGGACGTGTCCGCCACGGTCGACGTGTCTGACCATCAATCCTGCCGCATCGTGCTCGAATGTCTCCGCGCTGCCGTCTGGATACCTAATCTGGCGCGGCTCCCCGGTGGCGCGCAGATCATACGAGATGCGTTGCCCCAGTGCATTCTCGCGCGCGAGCGGCAGGCCGAACGCATCGAAAATCGTCCGCGTCGTTTTGCCGGAACAGTCCGTGTAGCGGACCAGCTCGCCGAGGCCGTTCCATTCCAGCGTCGAACGGCCGCCACGCGCGTCGACGTGCGCGATCGGCAGCGCGGTCAGCCCTTTGGGATATTCGTAGCGATTTTCCCGACCAAGCGGATCCTGACTCAACAGCAGCCGGCCCTGCGGATCGTATTCCGCGCGCCAGGCACCGCCGTCAGCCCCGACAACCTCCACGGGCCGCATGCTGTTGCCGTCATAGCGAGTCCGAGTCGTACGGCCCAGCGGATCGGTCTCGGCGACGATCCGGCCCGCGTTGTCGTACTCGAACTCGACCGTGCGCTCACCCGGCAGCATCAGCATCACCGGCATGCCAGCGTCGTTGTACTTGATCCGGTAGAGTCCGCCGTCGAAGTCGGTGTACTCGACAATCTGAAACTGTGCGTCGAAGCGCCAGTGCGCGGTGCGGCCATCGGCGTATCGAACGCGGGTTTGACGGCCTTCGATGTCGTATTCGAGCGTCGCGTCCTCGCCTTCGCTGGTGCGTGTCGCGACTACCCGCGGCTGGCCTTCTATCGTCGACCACACGTAACTCGACGTGAAACCCAGTGCGTTCACATGACTCGCCATCAGGCCGTTGGTATATGCGAACTGGCGCACGACCGCCCCATTTGCGTCAGTCACCGACGCCAGCTGGCCGTTCTCATCGTATCCGTAAGCGACGGCCAGCCGGCGCTCATTGCCATGAACGAGCGTGACCGCGCTAAGCCGTCCGTGTTCCTGCTCGTAATCGAGCACGGCATTCAATCCGCCGCACGTCAGAATCTCGGTGACGCGGCCGCGGCTGTCGCGCTCGAACTGGCACCACTGCCCAGCCTGATCCTCGATGCGGCGCACCCATGCGATACGGCCGGAGTCCGGATCGTATCGGCCGAAGTCGTAATACGTCTCGCCAATGTCATGCAGAATGTAACGTCCATCCGGCGTACAGGTCAGATATTGCTGCTCGGCTTCGCTGAAGGCAGCTTGCCCAGCCCTCAGCAGCGGAAACCCGCTCTCGCGTCCTTGTGTGTCAGTCAACCAGAGGCGCCCGTCACGAGCATGCAGACGGCGCTCCCACGGCAGCACCCACCCGCGGCCGAGCGTTCCCGCATAGTCAATACTGCTTGAATAAAATCGTTCGACCGAAACCGGCATCGGGCTCGGGATCACGAAGTCCGTTTCCGACTCGGCCTGCAGGATCTTCCGCCCGGTCGTCACGTCGACCGGGTTACCAAACATTCCGCCTATCGCCTTGTTTATCGCAGGGCCGGCGACGTAGCGCCCAAAGGCTTCTCCAAGAACAAACCCGCCGATGAACTTTGCGGCGCACGGTAGAACCGCGCGTGACAAGCCGCCAGCTGCCTTCAAGAGTCCGCCAAGCCCCCCGACCAGCCCCGCCAGCGCAAACGCCCAGTCGGTCGCGGTCCGTAACCAAGGCGGCACTTCGTCATCAACCGGTAGGTATGTCTGCGTGCCACCGTGAAAGAACGTGTCGTGCGAACCGTCACCGATCGTCGCGCCGCAGGTAATCTTGTCGTCCTTGCGCGCCGCAGGCCGCCCGTTGATGAAGATATTCGTCGATCCTTGCGCGACAAGCGGAATGGGATTGTGCTTGCTGCAGGCCACGCCGCTCAGCGTCGCATAGGCCGCCGAAAGGGAGTTGACGTAGACGTCCGGCGAACCAGTAATGATGTTGCCGGATTGCGAGCTGAACATCTTGCCAATCGACTCGCCTATTGATAGGAGAGCCTGCGCTCCGATACCGGCCATCATGCCCGCCAGCAACGCCACGCCGAATCCACATGTGAAAGTGGCGAAGGCGACTGCGGCGATCAGGGCAATGCCCAGCACGGCGCCGACCAGAAAGCCCGCCAGCGCGCTGGTGTGATCGATTGGATCGGTGACTCGTGCGGCTTCGTACACGATGATTGTCCTTTGCTGTTGTTATGCCGACTCTTGTTCTGCAGGACGGTAGCCGTCGAGCCAGTTGCGCCACAATGCATCGAGCGTTTCGCCGAAGCTCTTCGCGCTCGACGCGGTAAAGATCAGCACGCGTCCTGGGGCAACGATGAATGCGCCTTGCCGTTGAAAAACGGTCTTCGGACCGTTCCTATAGGCGGCGTCGATACGCTCCCCAGGCATTCCATCAGTTTCAGGCCCAAGCCGTTCAGCCTGGCGCGAAAGCACCCGATGTCCCTGCAACCTCGATTTGAGCAGCGCGATCTGCCGATCGATATACGGCGCAAGGGTCTCTCCGTCCTTCAGCCAGTCGCGTGCGACACTGAGGTTCGGCTGTGCGGCTGTATCGGCCGGCACGAACAGGTTGGTCGTGCGATCCTCGAAACCGTTCGGCAGAACGATGCTGCCTTCGTGAATCCGGATACGGTTTTCGGAATCCGTCATGCTGGTTCTCTCGTGATGTGTAGTTGTTGGAATGAGTGGAAATAAGCGCCCACTCGCGCCACCACTCATTTTCCTTGCAGCGCGACCGCGCTTTCCCGGCGCAAGTGCAAGCTGCCCGCTAGCAATACGACATGTGCGACGAGCCACGCGTAAAACGCAACGCCGTAGCCGGATATCGGCGTCGCATCTGCTTCGTTGAAGTACCACTTCGTCGTGAGCAGTGAACAGAGCGCACACGCGAGCGCAGCGGCAGAAAGCTGGCTCGCGCGGGTATATCGGCTCCGAGCGAGCTGGACGGCCGCGGCAACGTAGAGCGGATTGGCCAGCCATGCTGGATTGAGCATGAACAGTCCCCACCAGCCCTGGGCCAGAACCGACAGCCCACTGAGCGACGCTTCCTTTTCGAAATGCATCGCAGGCAAAGTCAGCGAGAGGAGGTACAGCGCCCCGGATACGCCGAGAACCGTCTCTCGCCTGATACGCGGCGTCGAATCAAAAGCGTTCATCATTTCCCGAATCCATTGGACGTCGCTACAGCCATCACGCGTGCGTTCAATCCGTCTGGCCGGCCGGCGTCACAACCTTCTCGCCGCGAGCGCGCATCGCTGCGCGTTGCGCCTTCGGATCGAGCGGCGGCCACGGCGCGCCGGCCGTTACGATCTTGCGGCGAATCTCTTCGATGCGCGCACGCGCCGGCGAATCCGAGGTCGTATGATTCTTCAACTCGTTCTGCAGCACCCAGCCGTACGACACGCCGAGCTGGCTGGCAATCTTTGGATCCGCGCCGTGCGAGAGCAAGTAGTCGACGACATCCCACTGCTGAATCATCGTCGCCTCGAAGAGTGCCGTCTTTCCGAGCGAATCGCGAGCATTCACGTTCGCCTTGTGCTCGATCAGCAGCTTCAGCTGAGGCAGCAGCCGGTTCTCTGCAACCGCGAAGATCATCGGTGTGTCGCCGTTGTACTGCCAGTTGGGATCGAGCCCGCTGTTCAACAACACGCGCAGAAGGTTGGGCGTATCGGCCCGCAATGCGACGTCGACCACCGATCCGCCGCTGGCACCGACCGGCGCCTTGGGGTCCGCGCCGTTCTTCACGAGCACCGAGATGATCTGGTAGCGCGGATTGGACGCGTCATTCTTGACCGGAACGATTTCCTGCACGGCATACGACAGCAGCGTCGTATTCTTCGCGCCCGGCGCATTCAGATCTGTCTTCGGCGCGAGCTGCTGGACGCGGCTGAGATCGCCGTCATGAATGGCCTGCGCCAACGTGAGTTGCTGCCCCGAAAAGAAATCTTCAGGTGCGTATCGCTTGAAGCCAGTCATGTTCGTCCCTTGGGCTTGAGTGGGCCACCAGAGCGGCGAGGACACTCCAACGAGTGCAGCAATCGCGCCGGCGGTTATCGCTTTTTTATATCGCATCAGTGAGATGAATTCAGTTGGGAGACCAGGTCGAGTTGATCTTTCGCGACCTGCTGGTTGATCCCGTTCGTCACGTCACCCATCAGGTGACGGCCGACCGTGGTCACACTCTCACCGTCGAGCGTGACGGGGCTGCCAACCGCCTTGGGCATCAGCGCCGCCGTACCGTCGCTGATCGGCCCGAGCCGGCCTTCCTGCAGGCCGGTCAGGATATCGCCGTCGACGCGGTAGGCCGTGATGTTGGCCGGCTGGGCGGTCCCGCCGTATTGCGCGACGGTCTCCGGATTGAGGCCAGCCGCATTGAAGGTCACAGCCGAACCGCCGCTGGCCTCGGCTGCAGCGGACGCCAGGCCACCGCCGAGCGAATGCCCGGTGAAATCGACGCCGGCCGACGCGCCCGTGGTCTCGATGTTCTTGCCGATCGTGACCGCATTGCGGTAATACGGCGCATCGGCGCCGAGCCCCTGCGCCATATTGTTGCTCATGTCTTCGCCGAAGAGCTGCTGTGTCCCCTTGAACGCGACCGTCGGCTTCATGCTGTCGCCGAAGACATTCGGATCCGGGATGTACATCTGCGATCCGAAGTTACTACCGCTTTTCTCGAAGTCGCTCGGCTTGAGCCCAAAAGCCTTCAACGCTTCCGGATCGTTGGTCGCCATCTTCCACCCGGTCGGCGGCGGATCGTTCGGGTGATACACGTGATCCGCGAGTTTCGCGAGTTGCTGCGCCTTCAGCGAACTCGCCAGCTTGGCCGCCGCCGCGCGCGTCGCCGGATCGGGGCTCGCCAGCCCCTTCGCGATCGTCGCCTGCTCCGCCGCCCACTCGAGCGCGAGCGCCTGTTCCGCGGACTGCGCACTGCCGCGATTCAGATGGATGACCGGCCCGTCGAGATAGATGCCGTTCGCGTTGATGACGATCGTTGACGGACCGAAGGTCAGCTTGATGCTGTCCGGCGTCATCGTCACGACGCCATCGCCAACACGATGCTCGATGCCGTCGCTCGCCTGATGGCTTTGCATTCCGGGCCCGGCCTTGCTCGCGATGGCCTTGGTATTGATCACGTTCGCCGTCGTGTCGCGAGTCAGCGCAATGGTTTCCTTCAATCCACCCTGCGCGATCTGCTTCGTCTCGCTGCCCTTGAGCAGCGACACCGTGCGTCCGCCGGCTTCGACCGTATGCGTCTCCGAATCCTTGATGACCGTGTTCATGTCCTTCTGCGCGTGCAGAAAGACCTCTTGCGCGCCGTTCACGTCGGAGAACCGCAGTTCGTTAGAGCCGGTGCCCTTGTGCGTCTGGCTCTTGATCCCCATCGTCTGCCCGGCAGCCCCGTGATAAGGGTTGCCCTGCTCGCCGTTGTAGACGCGGCCCACGATGACCGGATTGTCGGGGTCCCCTTGATTAAACGCGACCAAGACTTCCTGATTGATCCGTGGGATGGCGGCCGCCCCCCACCCGTCGCCCGCCCAAGGTTGGGACACACGGATCCACATCGAATCCGATCCGTCCAACTTGCCGCGACGGTCCCACAGGAAGTGCACCTTCACGGCACTGCCGTTCGTGTGAATTTCTTCGCCCTTTGGGCCGACCACAATAGCCGACTGCGTGCCGTGAATGACGGGCTTTGGGGTATTCCTGGCCGAACGATACGGAAACTTCTTCGGGAGCAGAGAAAATGTGTTGCGGTACGGAAGTTTTGCGTTGTGTTCCGTGTAGTCGTTCACGGCCTCGTGACGAACGTGCAGGATGGCGTATTCCTGATTGTTGGCCATGACCGGATGGTTCGTCACCGTCACGCTGCCCGCAGTTGTCATCCGCCACGCGTAGCCGCTACCCGTATAGCGATGTGCACTCGCCTCTTCGGCCTGCATCGCGATGCGGGCGTAACGGTCGCCGTCATCGCCGTGGTCGAACAACGACTGGTGTTCGAACCGCTCCGTCGTCTCGAGACCCGCATGGCGGAGATTCTCCGGCTCGGCCTGCGCCAGCATCAGCGGCGACGAGGGGTTCTGGTGATTGAAGTCGCGAAAAGCGATCTTGCCGACACCGAAACGCCGGCCTTCATGCAACTGGTCGATACCGTTGTCTTCACTCGCCGCGCTGGCGGCATAAGGCAAGTTGGCCAGCCCGTCGATCGGGCGAAAAACGAAATTCGTATCGCCGATGACGAGGAAGTGCTTTTCCTTCTCGTAGCGGTGCGTCCAGATCAGGCCTTCCTGCTCCATCAGACGCGCACAGAAGTTGTAATAGGACTCTTGGTACATCACGATGTATTCGAGCGGCTTCTGCGCGGTCCGGATGTCGAACTCGAAATCGGTGAACCCGTGATCCTGGAAAATCTCGGTGAGGATGTCCTGAGCGGTCTTGTTCTGGAAAATCCGGCAGTCGGTCGAACGCGTCAGAAACCAGAACCACGGCGCCACCGTCATTTGATATTGCGTCACCTTGCCCGGGTTGCCCGCCCGGTCGAACGATGTGACGTATCCGTCGAAGTAGCGAATGCTGTCGGCCCCGCCTGACGAGACGATGCGCTCGAGCGTGGATTGCCGGGCGCTTTGGTCGAATCGAATCTTGATCGGTTGCCCGATCAGCTGATCTGGCACCAGATCATGTTGGTGCGACAGCAAATCGAGGTGGATTTCCGGCAATCGATTGACGTGTTCATCAATGACCGCGGTGCTGACCAGCAGCACGTCCGGACCAAGCGGCGAGTCAATGGTCACGTATCGATTTAGCTGAGTCAGTCGAGCAACGCCGCCAGCCGCATTGTTGAGCGCGTCCGCAATCGCGGCCGGCGTTTTGTTCATTAGCGAGAAGCCGGTCTGCGCAAGTTGAACCGCGCGTTGCACGGTGTCGATATGACTCGCGACGCCGGCGAGCGGGCCAATCTGGCCCGCCACCGTGGATGCGATCGGCCCGGCAAGGCCGCCAAGCGCGCTCAGCGAGCCCAACAGATTCCCGCCGGAGCCAGCCGGAATGCCGCCATTCGGGGCGAAACTCATTTGAATTCCCTTTATTTTCGTCTCAGGTTCTGTCCCCAATTGGCTCACCAGCTTGAGGCCCCGCTACTGTAGGACAAAACGTTTGCCAGGGAAAGATACCTGAGATCCCTTTGCAATTTCCCTGCTGATACCCTTTCCACCCGCTAATCAAATTAGCGGTTGGGAACCGGCGCAGGGTTCACCGCGTCGCAGTATCGCACCGGTCTCTGCCGAGACCGATACGATTTGCACGAAGCTTGTAACTGGAACGTACGGGGAAAATAGTCGATCCATCACGCGCCCCAATCCGACGAGACTGAATTGGACGAAACGCTGCTCGTCGATCACGAGCCTGACTTCTAATCCTTGGACGAACGCTGAAGCCGGCTTGCCCGGCATCCAGCGCCGCACCCGTTCAGTCGAGAGCGACACGAGCGCGTCGAATCTCCGGCCGGCGTCGGGCGCGGACATGCCAAAGCGGGTGCACAAGCGCTTGAACTCATTGAGGCCTTCCGCGTTCAGCCGTGCTGCCTGCGGAACCAGCCACGACAGCAGTTCCCACAGGTCGCCGCGGCGGAGAATCGGCGCGGGACTTGCACTGGGCTGAGCCAACAACTCGATCTCGTCACCAGAGTCCCCATCGCGCACGGCTAACTGACGCTCGCGCATGTCCGCCAGGTTGCCATTTGTGCAAGACAGCACGATGTCGAGCTGGCGCTGCGCGGCCGGATCAACGGGCTCGCCGCGAGCGTTCACAAGCGCGAGTTCCAAGCCACGCAATCCGTCTGCGCGCGCTCCAGTTGCCTGTCCACGCAGCGCTTCCTGTCCCGGCTTGCCGGGCTCGGAAGGCGGCTTCGGCGCACGCCGGGCTTCGTCGCGCAAAACAACCCAATACGGGCCTGGCGCTGCGCCAAGCGCGTGCTGCAAGGATTCGAATGGCGGCAGAAGCGCGGCACCCTGGGCGGTCGTTATACGGACCTGATCAACTGACCAGATCTCGGTCGTGGCTGCGGCCTTCAGCGAAAACGGTTTCAGCGCATAGTACGCTTGCCCAGCCTTCGTTTCGATTGGCTCCGCATTGCACGAGAACAAGTTAACTACTGGTGTGCAAAACAGCCGGAGATTGTCGGCCGACGCTGCAATCAGTCGTTGGGCGCGACGTGAGTCAGGGTGGACGCCGGCAAGGGCCAAATGCAACGTGATCCGGCGCGCACCGCCCGCCAACCGTTTCAACCGCGCCAAATCCAGATCGAGGTTGTCAAATCGAGCGGGAAACGCGCCGTACTCCATCAGCAGATGAAACGGCGTAATCGAATTGTCACGAGGCGTCGGAAGCAGCGCGTCAGCATCGTCGGAACCTGCAGCCGCCAGCGGCATGTCCACCCGACGCCAGCGCCCGTTGCCGTCCAGTTCAACGAAGGCCCGCGTGGCGTGGATCAGCACGCCGTAGGCGAGCGCAGCCACTACCTCCCTCTCCCCCGCCAAGTGCAACCGCAGCATATCTGGAGCGATGGAGAACTGGGCTGACGGTGCCGTGAGCTCAAGGGTGAAAGACAAAATCCCCGTGGTGTCGGACGGCAGTGTGGTTTGCATCGGCGCGACGGCCGACGTCGCGTAACGTACAGCAGAAACGGTCAGCGGCACCAACGTGACGTCGGTGGCGGTGCGGAACACCAGTCGGGAATTCGGCGCCACCAATTGGGTGCCGCGTGGAACTATTCGCGGCTCGGTCTGCTTGCTGTCTCGATCCACGCGAAATTGGGCCATCGCACAAGACGGAAACGGCCGCAGGAACGCTCCGTGAATCGTATCAATCAACGCGTGCGTAAACTCCGGCACCTCATCTTCGAGCCGGATGTCGTGCCGGGCGCACATCAACGCGAACGATTGCAGCAGCCGTTCGACATGTGGGTCATCCGAGTGCTCACCTGCCATTGCAAGGCGAGCTGCAATTTTGGGGTAAAGCTCGGCGAATGCACGCGTCGAGCGGCGCAGCAGACCTAACTCGCGCTCAAAATGCGGTAGAAGATCCTCGGGTTCGATGGCCATACGCGTTTCAGACGGTCACGCCGATCTTTCAATTGGTACCGTGCTCATGGGTAGACGCAGCGATTCTAACCGGGCGTCGCGCACGCTTATCTCGAATTTATCGAGTCGAGAGCGAAGCAATCAGAGTGTTTGAAATCCGCAAGCCATGAGGCATGCCGTGAAGCGAGGGCCGCCACTATGGCCCTCGCGGCAGCCCTCTGGGCTTCGGAAGGTTCGGTTGCCCATCGCCAAGCAAGCAGAAGCGGCGGGCACGCTCTCGAAACTTGTCCGCACCCTCTCAGAGCATTTCCAGTCTTCGAGAGCGTTTAACGATTGTTTCATCGTCCGCTGGTGGCGCGTTCAGCATCGCTTGTTCACGAGCGAAAATCTCGCCTGCGGTTTCCTCGTTGACGCGCAGGCCGTGCCCCATTGAGCGTCGGACCTGTCGCCGCGCGAGGCAATCGAGGCCGCGCGAGTCTTCGATCATCGTCGCCCCGCTGTCCGGGCCTCGCGAGACGATCTCTATAACACTCCGGATAAGCGCTGCTCCCCCCGATTAAATCGTCCCCGCTTGCAAGATTAGGCGCACTCGCCTATACCCTACTCGATGCTACTCTGGAGTTCATCGTGAATGTGCCTGTGATGATTCCACGGCTTTTTTGTACCGCCTTTGAACAAGCGGGCGCAATCCACGACGATGAGGTATCAGTCGACCCTCGTAGGATCACTGCAATCCGCACGATGCTCATTTCGTTTTACGGAGCAGATCCCGGGCCGTACGAAGTCGCTCTCGCAACCGTGGCCACCGACGTTTTTTCCAACAAGAACACACGCGCCTGCTTCCTCGAACGGGTCGATGCGTTCGCCCAACTGCTAGCGGATAGAGGTTTAATTGACGCGTGGGGCAAGCACGGCTGGGTGCGCCGCAACCCGACCGATCAAGATCGGTTTGCGCCCGCTCGATTTGTTGTTGAAGCCGCAGCCATCTGCGCCTTGGACACCTATCACCGCGCGTTCGACCTGCAGGAATTTCACGCAGCTGCGTACAAGCGGGCCGCCGCTCGAGGAGTGGAATTTTGGTGACGATCGCCGTTTAACGGAAACGAAGTCCCAACGTAGGACGCTACTTCTTTCCATCCTCCGACTTCCTGTCAACGCGCTGCGCGTTCAACACTGCGCGTGCCCGTGGCCGGCCAATCGCTGCGCGTTGCCCAGTCCTCAGAAACTCGACCGCTGCCCGCGACTCTTTCAACTCCGCCCGCATTTCAACCAATTCGGCCTCCCTCTCCCGAGCATGTTGGCGGGCCTCGTCGAGCGTGCGCTCAAGTGCTTGTTGTGCTTCACGCGCGGCTTCCGATTTCGTGACTGCGACAGCTGACGCTTGCTCAGCTTTCACGCGTGCCGCGCGCTCGTGTTCCAAGACATCACGAACCCGCTTGAGCTCCTCCTCCAAGCGCGGCATTGCCTCCAGTCGAAGCAGCGCCTTGGCCAAGTCCGTACGGGCCGACTCTGCAGCCGCACGCTCGACCGATGCCTCATGTCGGGCTTCGTCTCGCTCCGCCTCGACCTGCGCAAGGCGCCCGGATAGCTCGGCCTTTTCCGCGTATGCCCCCTCAAGCGTTGCCGTCAAGTTCTCAACAATGGCGGCTTGCCGATCCGATTCCACGATGAGATCCGCATTGGCTCGGTTCGCGATTTCGAGGTCAGTCCGCAATTCGACCTTACTGCGCTCAACTTCTGCGGCAACAAATTCCAGCAGCCCGCGCTGCAACGCTTGGGGGAGCGCAACTGGCGCCTCCGCCGGCCGTACTTGGGCGTCCTGCCATGCCCGAAAGAACTTCAGCACCGTTGCCATCGAGCCCGTACCCAGCTGCTCACGAATCGCGCGCGCTGTCGGCCGTCCGCCGGCGTCGCGGATCTGCTCCACCGCCTTGCTAACTTGTTATCCCGTTACCGCAGACTTTGTTGCACTCGAACGGCTATTCTTACCTTCCCGCACACTTTGTTGTACGCCCATACTCGCCGCGATCCGCGCGAGCGCCGGCCCGAACGGCGCGCTGCTGATCGTGAAGAACTACACCGGCGACCGGCTCAATTTCGGGCTCGCCGCCGAGCTCGCGCGCGCGGAAGGCATTCCGGTCGAAACCGTCATCGTCGCCGACGACGTGTCGCTGCGCGGCCGCGTCGAGCGCGGCCAACGACGCGGGATCGCCGGTACCGTGCTGATCCATAAGCTAGCGGGCGCTGCCGCCGCGCGCGGGTTGCCGCTTGCCCGCGTCGCGAGCATCGCGCGCGACGCGGCGGCCGAGCTCGGCACGATGGGTGTCGCGCTCGACGGCTGTACGATCCCGGGCGCCGACAAGTCGGGCTTCAGCCTCGCCGACCACGAGATCGAGCTGGGCCTCGGCATCCACGGGGAGAAAGGCGTCGAGCGCCGCGCGCCGCTGCCGGCCGATGCGCTGGCCGACACGCTGTTGTCGAGCATCGTTGCCGATCTCGTGCTCGATCGCGACGAACGCGTTGCGCTGTTCGTCAACGGCCTCGGCGCGACGCCGGACATGGAGCTCGCGATCATGCTGCGCGCCGCGTTCGACAACCTGAGCCGGCGCGGGATCGTCGTCGCCCGCGCGTGGGCCGGCACGTTCCTGTCCGCGCTGAACATGCCCGGCTGTTCGATCTCGGTGCTGCGGCTGAACGACGGGCGCGCGGCGCTGCTCGATGCGCCGACGCAGGCGCGCGCATGGCCGGGCGGCGGCCTCGTGAACGCGCGGATCCGCGTGGCCGCGGCCGCGTCGCAGGACGCGCCGCAGCCGCCGCTCGATGCGGCCGGCCGCGCGCCTGCAACCGGCGCTGCACGCCGTGGCGCAGACGCTGATCGACCACGAGCAGACGCTGACGGATCTCGATGCGGCAGCCGGCGACGGCGATCTCGGCGCGAGCATGCGGCGCGCCGCGCGGGCGATCCTCGAATTGCCCGACACCGCGTACGGCACGCCGTCCGGTGCGCTCGCGGCGCTCGGCGCCGCGTTGCGCCGCGCGATCGCCGGCAGTTCCGGGCCGTTCTATGCGACCGCGCTGCTGCGCGCGTCGCGCCGGCTGGCCGACATCGCCGAGCCGTCGCCGCGCGACTGGGCCGCGGCATTCCGAGCGGTGGTGGATTCGATCGGCGAACTCGGCGGCGCGCGGGCGGGCGACCGGACGATGCTCGATGCGCTGGTGCCGGCCGTCGACGCATTCGGCCGCGCGCTGGACAGCGATCGCGATCTCCCGAGCGCATGGACGGCGGCCGTCGAAGCGGCCGAGCAAGGTGCGCAGGAAACGGCGCGCATGACGCCGCGCGCGGGGCGGGCAAGCTATCTGGGCGAGCGGGCGATCGGTACGCCGGACGGCGGGGCGGTGGCCGTCGCGTACTGGTTGCGGGCGTTGCAGCCGCACGTCCGGTAACGGCGCGCGGCCGCGCTCAGACGCCCTCGACCAGCACCGCGCGATAGCGGGCGCCCTTGAACCGGTGCTGGACGACCCGCTGGTATTCGGAGCCGTGATACCACGCGTACGCGGCCTCCTTCGACGGGAACTCGACGATCACGACGCCTTCCGGGCCGTCCCCCTCGAGAATCTCCTGCGGCCCATATGCGGCGAGCACCTTCACGGGATGGCCGGCAAGGGTCGCACCGACCTGGCTCGAATAGGTGTCGAGCTCGCGCTGGTCCTGCGTGCTTTCCCGCGTAAAAACGATGTAAGTCGCCACGATATGCGCTCCTGATGAATGGTGAAAAAAGGGACGCCACGCGCTGCACGGTCCGACGAATCCTGCGCGGCAGCGCGCAGCTTACCGCCGTTCGCCGCCCGGCGCCGCGAAGCGCCAGCCGCGGCCTGCGCGGGCCGCCCCGCCCCGGCACGGGAAAACCCCGATCCCCACATCGTCCTATGACATCGGGCATCGCAAATTGGCGGGATTACTTTGATCCTCGTCGGCGCCCGCCCGGGCGCATGCTGATAGCGAGGATCCCTCATGCGATACGTGCCATCGTGGACTTCAGTTTCCGCCGCGTCGTCGACTCCCGACGACGCGACCATCCAACGCGGCGACGAGCCGCACTGTCTGCCGCGGGTCGCGATCGCGGCCGCCGCCCTCGGCAATGCGACCGAATGGTTCGATTACGGTATTTACGCGTACGGTCTCGCGTACATTTCCGCCGCGCTGTTTCCCGGCAACACCGCGAGCGCGACGCTGTTCGCACTCGGCACGTTCGCGATCTCGTTCCTGATCCGCCCGCTCGGCGGCCTGTTCTGGGGGCCGCTCGGCGACCGGCTGGGCCGCAAGCGCGTGCTCGCGCTGACGGTCCTGACGATGTCGGGCGCGACGTTGCTCGTCGGCCTGCTGCCGAGCTACGCGACGGCCGGCTGGCTCGCCCCGGCCGCGCTGATCGTGCTGCGCATGGTGCAGGGGTTCTCGACCGGCGGCGAATATGGGGGTGCAGCCACCTTCATCGCCGAATACGCGCCCGATTCGCGGCGCGGCCTGTGCGGCAGCTTCCTTGAATTCGCGACGCTCGCCGGCTTCTCGCTCGGCGCGTTCCTGATGCTCGGCTTCGCACTGCTGCTCGGCGATTCGGCGATGCATGCGTGGGGCTGGCGCCTGCCGTTCCTGGTCGCGGCGCCGCTCGGCCTGATCGGCTTCTATCTGCGCTCGCGCCTCGAGGAAACGCCGGTGTTCCGCGAACTCGAGGAACAGGCGCACCGCCGCGAGAAAAACGTCGCCGCCGCGCTGCCGATCCGGTTGCTGCTGGTGCGCTATGCGAAGCCGCTGGTGCTGCTCGGCGGGCTCGTCGTCGCGTTGAACGTCGTCAACTACGTGCTGCTCGCGTACATGCCGACCTACATGCACAAGGAGCTCGGCGTCAGCGAGAACATGTCGCTGCTGATTCCGCTGATCGGCATGCTCGCGATGATGGTGCTGCTGCCGTTCGCCGGCTGGCTGTCGGACCGCGTCGGCCGCAAGACGATGTGGTGGATCTCGCTCGTCGGGCTGTTCGTCGCGGCCGTGCCGATGTTCACGCTGATGACGCACGGTCCGCTCGGCGCCTTCATCGGCTTCGCGGTGCTCGGCGTGCTGTACGTGCCGCAGCTCGCCACCATTTCCGCGATGTTCCCGGCGATGTTCCCGACCCACGTCCGGTATGCGGGCATGGCGATCGCGTACAACGTGTCGACGTCGCTGTTCGGCGGCACCGCGCCGATCGTCAACGATTGGCTGATCGGCAAGACCGGCAACGCGCTGATCCCCGCTTACTACATGATGGCCGCCTGCGCGGTCGGGCTGATCGCGCTGCTGGCGGTGATCGAGACGCGCGGGTGTTCGCTGCGCGGCGACACCCTTCCCGGCCAGCCGGGCTGACCCGCGCGCCGGCGGCGCCCGGCTTCCCATAAACGGCATCCATTGCATCGCCCGCCGTCCGGCAACGGACAGCGGGCGATGTGCATTTCGAGCGGCGAAGCCCCGCTGACGGATTGTTGTCGCCCGGACAACACGATGTGCACGCGTGCAGCGCTGTTGGCGTGTGTCGGCCGTCACTACAATCGCTGGCGACGCTCGATCGAAATCCGGTCGAACCGAAGCGCGCGATCGTCACGATCGCGCTCGCGAACCGCGCGGCGTCGCGCGGCTCGATCCACACTCGACGAACAGGATTACTGAACATGAACGCACCCATCCGCAACGTCCAGCCCGTCATCGCCCGCCTGGGCAACGAAGGTTCGGGCGAGCTCGTCTCGTCCCGTTACGCCGTGCGCATCGGCGAGGTCGACGTCGTGCTGATCAGCGACGGCGTGCTGCCGCTGCCGACTTCCACCATGTCGACCAATGTGAGCGAAGCGGACCGCAACGCATGGTTCGACGGCCGCTTCCTGCAACGCGACATGTTCGACTGGGCGCTCAACATCGCGCTCGTGCGCAGCGGCGACCGTCTGATCCTGATCGACTCGGGCGTAGGCGACGGCTTCGAATACTTCACGCGCGCCGGGCGCTCGGTCATGCGTCTGGAATCGGCCGGCATCGACCTGGCCGCGATCACCGATATCGTGATCACGCACATGCACATGGATCATGTCGGCGGGCTGAACGTCGACGGCGTCAAGGCAAAGCTGCGCCCGGACGTCCGCATTCACGTATCGGCCGCGGAAGTGGCGTTCTGGAAAAATCCCGACTTCAGCAAGACGGTGATGCCGGAAACCGTTCCGCCCGCGCTGCGCAAGGCAGCGGCGCGGTTCGTGGAACTCTATGGCGAAAACATCGTGCAGTTCGACCGGACCGTGGAAGTCGCCGCGGGCGTGTCGGCGCGGGTGACGGGCGGCCATACGCCGGGGCACTGCGTGGTCGACGTCGCATCGAACGGAGAAAGGCTGACGTTCGCGGGCGACGCGATTTTCGAGGTCAACTTCGACCATCCCGACTGGCAAAACGGCTTCGAACACGATCCGGACGCGGCGATCGACGTGCGTATCGCGCTGTTCAACGAAGCCGCGGACACCGGCGCGCTGCTCGCCGCGGCCCATGTCGCGTTCCCGTCCATCGGCCATATTGCAAGGCACGGCGACGGGTTCCGTTTCGTTCCGGTCGTGTGGGATTACTGAGGGACGGTCGGTAGCCGACGTGCACCGCAGGCGATGCACCGACGGCTTTTCCAGACCGTATCGGCAAGAAAAAACGCCGCCGCACTTGCATGCGGCGGCGTCGCCTCGCGCGCCGGAGCGCGCATCAGGGCCGCTTGAACATCACGCGACGGTCGACAGGTTCCGCTCGGCGACCTCGTCCACTGCATCCTTGACGATCGCGACGATCTCGTCGGCCTCTGCCCGCGTCATCACGAGCGGCGGCGCAAACCCGAGAATGTCGCCATGCGGCATCGCACGCGCGATCACGCCGCGCTGCAACGCGGCCGCGGACACCTGCGCACCGATCTTCAGTGCGGGATCGAACGGCGTGCGTGCGTCCTTGTCGGCCATGAACTCGAGCGCGGCCAGCATGCCGACGCTACGCACTTCGCCGACGAGCGGATGCGCACCGAATGCGTCGCGCAGCTTCGCCCCGAAGTACCCGCCGACGTCGGCCGCGTTGCCGACGAGATTCTCGCGCTCCAGGATCGCGAGGTTCGCGAGCGCGGCGGCCGCGCATACCGGATGGCCCGAATACGTCCAGCCGTGCCCCATCGGCCCATGCTCCTGCGAGCCGCGCGCGATCACGTCCCACACCTTCTCGCCGACGATCACGCCCGACAGCGGCGCATAGGCGCTCGTCAGGCCCTTCGCGACCGTGATCAGATCGGGCTCGATCCCGAAGTGCTGCGCGCCCATCTTCGAGCCGAGACGCCCGAACCCGCACACGACTTCATCGGAGATCAGCAGGATGTCGTGCCTGCGCAGCACGGCCTGGATCGCGGGCCAGTAGCCGGCGGGCGGTTCGATGATGCCGCCCGTGCCCATCACCGGCTCCGCGATGAAGGCGGCGATCGTGTCGGCGCCTTCGCGTGCGATCAGCTTCTCGAGTTCGTCGACGCAGTACGCGACGAACTGCGCTTCGTTCATGCCGGCCGGCGCCTTGCGATACCAGTGCGGACACACCGTATGCTCCACGCGATCGATCGGCAGGTCGAAATGCTGGTGGAAGCTCGGCAGGCCGGTGAGGCTGCCCGTCACGATGCCCGAGCCGTGATAGCCGCGTTCGCGCGAGATGATCTTCTTCTTGTTCGGGCGGCCGAGCACGTTGTTGTAGTACCAGACGAGCTTGACCTGCGTCTCGTTCGCGTCGGAACCCGACATCCCGTAATAGACCTTCTTCATCCCCGCCGGCGACCAGTCGATGATGCGCGACGACAGCTCGATGATCGCGTCCGACGCGTGGCCGACGTACGTGTGGTAGTACGCGAGCTGCTTCGCCTGTTCGTACATCGCGTCGGCGACTTCGGTGCGGCCGTAGCCGATGTTCACGCAGTAGAGGCCGGCGAACGCGTCGATATAGCGCTTGCCCTGGTGATCCTCGATGCGGATGCCCTCGCCGCCGCGCACGATCTTGCCCGGCAGCGCGCCGGTCTCGTGGTCGTATGCGTGCGTCGACGGGTGCATGAAGTGGGCGCGGTCCTCGCGCAGCAGTGCGTCGATCGATTTTTGCATGATGTGCTCCTTTGAATGGGTCAGGCCGTCGCCGCAACCGGCAGGCCGAGATTGCCGAGGCAGAAGTACTTGGTTTCGGTGAACGGCTCGAAGCCCTCGGTGCCGCCTTCGCGCCCGAGGCCCGATGCCTTCATCCCGCCGAACGGAATCGGCGCGCCGGTGAATTTCACGCCGTTGACCGACACCATCGCGAAATCGAGCCGCCGCACGAGCTGGAAGATCGTGTCGATGCGCGTCGCGCATACGTAGGCGGCGAGGCCGTACTCGGTGTCGTTGGCCGTTTCGACGGCTTCGTCGAGCGTGTCGAACGCGCTGACGGCCGAGATCGGCGCGAAGTTCTCCTCGTCGACCACGCGCATGCCGGGCTCGGCATCCGCGATCACGGTCGGCTCGTAGAACCAGCCGCCGAGCGCATGCGGCCGCCCACCCGCGACGATGCGCGCGCCTCGCGCTCGCGCATCGTCGACGCGCGCCACCGTCGCATCGAACGCGGCCTGATGCATCAGCGGACCGACGTCCACGCCCTGCTCGAACGCCGGCCCCGTCTTCAGCGCGCGCACCGCGTTCGCATACCGTTCGACGAACGTGTCGTACAGCGGGCGCGCGACGAGTATCCGGTTCGCCGCGCAGCAGTCCTGGCCGGACGTCTGGAACTTCGCGCCGACGGCAATCCGCACCGCCTCATCGACATCCGCATCCTCGGTCACGATGAACGGCG
The DNA here is from genome assembly GCF_001523445.1 of Burkholderia sp. ABCPW 11. NCBI lineage: Bacteria > Pseudomonadati > Pseudomonadota > Betaproteobacteria > Burkholderiales > Burkholderiaceae > Burkholderia > Burkholderia sp. ABCPW 11. The sequence continues at coordinate 135,661 of NZ_LOVM01000001.1, forward strand.
CATTGCCGCCCAGTTCGAGCGCGATCTTGCGGATGCCGGCCTTCGCGGCGGTTTCGGTCACGAGCCGGCCGACGCGCGTCGAGCCGGTGAAGCTCACCGCACGCACGCGCGCGTCGCCGACCAGCGTTTCCATCGCCATCTGCGGCTCGCCGAGCACCACGTTGAACACGCCGGCCGGGAAGCCGGCCTCGTCGGCGAGCTGCGCGAGCGCGAGCGCCGAGAACGGCGTTTCGTGCGCGGGCTTCACGACCGCGGTGCAACCGACCGCGATCGCGGCCGCCGCCTTGCGCGTAATCATCGCGGCCGGGAAATTCCACGGCGTGATCAGCGCCGCGACGCCGACCGGCTCCATCACGGTACCGAGATGCGCGCCGTCGATGTGGGTCGGAATCGTGCGACCGGCCACACGCTTCGCCTCGTTCGCGAACCATTCGACGAAGCTCGCCGCATAGCGGATCTCGCCGCGTGCTTCGGCCAGCGGCTTGCCCTGTTCCAGCGACAGCAGCGCGGCCAGATCGTCGACGTGACGCAGGATCAGCGCATGCCAGCGCAGCAACGCCGCGCTGCGCACCGCTTGCGGCGTCCAGCGCCAGGTTCCGTAGGCGCGCTGCGCGGCGTCGACGGCCGCGACGATCTGCGCGCGTTCGAGCATCGGCACGTGGCCGATCACCGCCTGATCGGCGGGGTTGACGACGGCGACCGTCGCGGCACTATCGCTGTGGATCCAGCGACCGTCGACGTAGCAAGTCGACTTGAACAGAACGGGGTGTCCGGGCAGCATGCTGCGTCTCCTCGTTGGTGGGCACGGACTTCATTGTGTCGCGCCCGCGCATGCGGAAATTTCGGTTTGCACCGCCGGAAATGCCGGTTTTTTCCGTATTGCCGCGTGCCGGCGCGAACTTTCACAGCCAGTCCGGCGCGCCGCCGGATCCGCACTTCACCACCTTCGTCACGATGTACGTGAAGTAGCGCTCGATGCCGAGGTCTTCCATCAGCAACGCATCGATGAAGCGCTGGTAATGGTCGATGTCGCGCGCGATCACGTGCAGCACGTAGTCGACGCCGCCGCCAGTCGCATAGCACTGTGCGACCTCGGGCGCCGCGGCCACACGATCCTCGAAGCGCCGCATGTCGGGCGCGGTGTGCCGCGACAGCGTCACCTCGACCACGATGCGGCTGCCGGAGAACGCGCCGATCCAGTCGACGTCCGCGCGATAGCCGCGAATCACGCCGCTTTCCTCCAGCTTGCGCACGCGCTCCCACGCCGGCGAAATCGACAGGTTCACGGCCTCGGCGAGCTTCGACTTCGTGATGCGCCCGTCGCGCTCGAGCAGGCGCAGGATCGCGAGGTCGTATCGGTCGAGCTTGACCACGTTATGCGTCGCTCCAGGCCGCCACCGGGATGTTGCGCTCGACGATGTCGGCCACCACCGCGATCGTGTCGCCCGTCTGCACGATGCCCGGAAAATGCCGCGCGGCGAGCAGCCCACGCCGCCGTGCGACGTATTCGACCGGCGTGACACCCGTGCGGTCGATGTCATGTACGCGCGCGAGCACGTCGCCGGCTTCGACCTCGCTGCCGAGATCGACGCACATCTCGAGCAGGCCGCGATGCTCGCTGGTCGTGTAGCAAGAGCCGTCCGGCATGTCGAGCAGCGTCGTCGTACGCGGCGTGCCGCCCGCGCCGGCGTGCTCGCCCTCGCGCCGCGCGAGCACGCCGGCATGCGCGAGAAAGCCGCGCACGCCGCGCTCGGCGATCGCGACGCTCGCCGCCGTCGACGTGCCGCCGCCGCCCAGCTCGGTCGACACGAACACCTTGCCTGCTTCTTCCGCCGCGCTGTCGTAAAGGCCGATGCTGTCGAGTTCCAGCATGCGCATCGAATACGGCGCGCCGAACGCGCGCATCGCGCGCTCGCAGCGCGCTTGCTGCTCGCGGTCTTCCAGCACGTGAATCGCCGCGAACGGCACGAAGTCGAGCGTGCGGCCGCCCGCGTGAATGTCCAGCACGTGCGTCGCGAGCGGCAGCAGGTGGCGCTGGAAGTAATCGGCGATCTTCTCGGTCACGGTGCCGTCCGGCCGGCCCGGGAAGCTGCGGTTCAGGTTGCCGGCATCGATCGGCGACGTGCGGCAACCGGCGCGGAACGCCGGGTAGTTCATGAACGGCACGACGATCACGCGGCCGGTCACGTCGGCCGCCTTCAGCGAACCCGCGAGCTTCGACAGCGCGACCGGCCCTTCGTATTCGTCGCCGTGATTGCCGCCGGTCAGCAACACCGTCGGCCCGTCGCCGCGTTTCACGACGGTCACCGGAATCATGATCGCGCCCCACGCAGAATCGTCGCGCGAGTAAGGCAGCTTCAGGAAGCCGTGCTGTTCGCCGTCCGCGTCGAAATCGACGGTCGGCGTAATCGGGGAAGCACGCATCGCCTACTCCTTCACGAACAGCTTGCGCGGCACGTTGCAGAACGTCTCGACGCCGGTCTCGGTGATCAGGATGCTTTCCGTGATCTCCAGCCCCCAGTCGTCGAGCCACAGCCCGGGCATGAAATGGAACGTCATCCCGGGTTCGAGCACCGTACGGTCGCCCGGACGCAGGCTCATCGTGCGCTCGCCCCAGTCAGGCGGATAGCTCGCGCCGATCGGATAGCCGCAGCGGCTGTCCTTCTCGATCCCCGCGCGGCGCAATACCGCGAAGAACGCGTTCGCGATGTCCTCGCATACGTTGCCCGGCTTCGCGGCCGCGAGTCCCGCTTCGATGCCCTCGACCACAGCGCGCTCGCCTTCGATGAAGTGCGCGGGCGGCTTGCCGAGATAGACGGTGCGCGACAGCGGGCAGTGATAGCGCCGGTAGCAGCCGGCAATCTCGAAGAACGTGCCGGCGCCGCGCGAGAATGTCGAGTCGTCCCAGGTCAGGTGCGGCGCGGCCGCGTCCGCGCCGGTCGGCAGCAGCGGGACGATCGCCGGATAATCGCCGCCGAAGCCGTCCGCGCCGCCGATGCCGGTCGCATAGATCTGCGCGACCAGGTCGCTTTTCTTCATGCCCGGCTCGATCGTCTCGACGATGTGCGCATGCATCCGCTCGACGATGCGCGCGGCCACACGCATGTACTCGATCTCGCGCGGCGACTTCACCGCGCGCTGCCAGTTGACGAGCGCGGTCGCATCGAGCCAGCGCGCCGCCGGCAGATGCTTTTGCAGCGACGCGTACGCCGCCGCGCTGAAGTAGTAGTTGTCGAGCTCGACGCCGATGCGCAGCGCGCTCCAGCCGCGCGCCGCGATCACCTCGGTCGACAGGTAATCCATCGGGTGGCGCGCGGTCGACTGCACGTAATGATCGGGATAGCCGACGATATTCTCGTGCGCCATGAACGCGGTGCGCTTCGCGCCGTTCGCGTCCTGGCCGCGGCCGAACCACACGGGTTCGCCGTCCAGCGCCAGCAGCACGCACTGGTGCACGTAGAACGACCAGCCGTCATAGCCGGTCAGCCAGCCCATGTTGGTGGGATCGGTGACGATCAGCAGGTCGATGCCGGCCCGCTCCATCGCCGCGCGCGTCTTCGCGATGCGCGCGGCATATTCGCTGCGCGCGAACGCGAGACGCGGCGCGGCGTTCTGGGTTTCGATGACTGCGGACATCTGTCTCCTCTCAAGTCGTGAGGTCGTTGTGAAAAATCGTGCCCACTTCCGCCGCGCGGGCGCGTTGCAGCGCGAGCACGGCAATCGCGGTGTCCTGCGCGCCGGTGCCGGTCAGGTCGCAGATCGTGATGTCGTCGCGATGCGTGCGGCCGTCGCGGCGGCCGGCGATCACTTCGCCGAGTTCGGGAAACTCGGCGTCGGCTGCGACGGCCCCGGCCGCGATCGCGTGCGCGAGTTCGCCGGCCACGCGGGTCTGCTGCAGCCGGTCGCAGAAATAGCGTGCCGCGCCAAACACCGACGGCGCGAGTTCGGTCTTGTAATCGGCGTCCGAACCCATCGCCGTCACGTGCAGCCCGGGATGCAGGTCTTCCGCGTGCACGAGCGGCGCGCGGCTCGGCGTGGTCGTCACCGCGATGTCCGCGTCGGCCAGCGCCGCATGCACCGAGCGGGCGACCGTCGCATCGATGCCATGCGCCGCGCGCACGTCGGCCGCGAATGCGGTGGCCCGCGCGGTATCGCGCGCCCACACCGTCACGTGCGTGATGTCGCGCACGAGCATCAGCGCGGCGAGCTGCAACCGCGCCTGCTCGCCCGCGCCGACGATCGCCGCGCGGTGCGCATCGGCCCGCGCGAGCCGGCGCGCGGCCACCGCGCCGGCCGCCGCGGTGCGTACGGCCGTCAGGTAGCCGTTGTCGAGCAGGACGGCCTCGGTCAGGCCGGTGCGCGCCGACAGCACGAGCATCAGCCCGTTCAGGCTCGGCAGCCCGAGCGACGGATTGTCGAAGAAACCCGGGCTGACCTTGATCGCGAAGCTGTCGAAGCGCGGCAGGTACGCCGTCTTCACGTCCACTTCGGCGTGGCGCTCCGGCAGCGCGAGATTCAGGATCGGCGGCATCACGACCGCGTCGGTCGCGAGCGACGCGAATGCGGCTTCGACCTGGTCGATCGCGGCCAGATCGAGCGGCACCAGCGCACGCAGTTGCGCCTGACCCAGCAAAGTGACGGGATGGGCCATGTCAGTTCTCCGAAACGAGCCGGCGATGCACGGCCATGTCGATGTTCGCGCCGCTCACGACGACCACGATCGGGCCGCTGCGGTCGCGGCGCACGATCCGCTCGTCCAGCAACGCGGCGAGGCCGACCGCGCCGGCGCCTTCGACGACGAGCCGCTCTTCCCGATACGCATGCGCGATGCCGCACGCGATGGACGGCTCGTCGAGCAGCACGACGTCGTCGGCCAACGCGCGCGTCATGTCGAACGTGTAGCGGTTGTCGAGACCGATGCCGCCCCCGAGCGAATCGGCCAGCGTGGGCTGCTCGTCGACGTCGACCGGGCGGCCGGCCGCGAGGCTCGCGTGCATCGCGGCGCCGCGCGCCATCGATACGCCGATCACTTCGATCGGCGGCCGGATCGCCTTCGCGGCAAACGCGACGCCGCTGAACAGCCCGCCGCCCGACAGCGGCACGACGAGCGTCGCCGTATCGGGCAGCGCCTCGAGTATCTCGACGCCGATCGTCGCCTGGCCCGCGATGATGCGCGGATCGTCGAACGGCGGCACGTACGCATGGTCTTCGTCGCGCGCGAGGCGCCGCGCTTCGACCTGCGCGTCGTCCTGGCTGTCGCCGACGATCACCACGCGCGCGCCGAGCGCCGCGACCGCCTCGACCTTGTTGGCCGGCACGAGCGACGACATGCAGACGGCCGCGTCGATGCCGAGCGCGCGTGCCGCATGCGCGACCGCGCGGCCGTGGTTGCCGGTCGATGCGGTGACCACGCGTGTCACGCCCTGCGCCGCGAGTTCCGCGAGCGCGTTGGTTGCGCCGCGCAGCTTGAAGCTGCCGGTCGGCTGCAGCGTTTCGAGCTTCAGGTGGACGGGTGCGCCAACGCGCGCGGACAGCGCGGCGGACGCGACGAGCGGCGTACCGTCGGCGCGCCCGGCGAGGCGGCGGCGCGCGCGGTAGACGTCGGACAACGACAGGAAGGACATGGAACGCGCGCCTCGCGACGAATGTGATGCGATCCAGTCTAATGTTCCAAATCGCGCTTTCGAATGTCCTGATACATTGCGCGCGACATCGCGGCAGCGCCGCCGGTTCAGTGGAAATCGTTCAGGTGCGGATACTGTTCGAACACGCCCGCGATCGTCTCGAGCGCCGCGTTGCATGCGGCATCGGACGTTTCGGCGCCGATACACACGCGCACCGCATTCGGCCGCTCCGTGCCGCCGACGAGAAACGGATCGGGCGACGTCACCGCGATCTTGCGGGTGCGCAATTCGCGTACGATCCGCTCGGCCTGCCAGTAGTCGGGCACGCGCAGCCATGCCGAAAGCGCATTCGGATGCGCACCGAGCACATACGGTCCCAGCGCGGCCCTCACCATCTCCTGGCGCACGGCGAGCCGCTGGCGCTGCAGTTCGACGAGCCGCCGCGCGGTGCCGTCGGCGATCCAGCGCGTCGCGATTTCCGCGATCGGCGACGTCGCCATCCAACTGCTCACGCGCAGCACGCTCTCGACGCGCAACGCGAGCCGCCGCGGCATCGCGAGATAGCCGGTGCGCAACCCGGTCAGCACCGATTTCGTCATGCTCGTGCAGTAGAAGCCGAGCTCCGGAATCAGGCTGGCGATCGGCGTGCCCGTCTTCTCGGGGAGCGGGCCGTACACGTCGTCCTCGATCACGTACACGCCGTAGCGCGTCGCGATGCGTGCGATCGACCGCCGCCGCGAATCGGTCATCAGCGACACGGTCGGGTTATTGAGGGTCGGCGTACACACGAGCGCGCTGATCCGCTCGCTGTCGCACATCTCCTCGAAATGTTCGGGACGAATGCCGTGCTCGTCCATCTCGAGCCCCTTCAGCGTAAACCCGAGCACGTTCGCGGAGCCGATCACGCCGTGATCGGTCAGGCTCTCGCACAACACGGTATCGCCCGGCCCGACGATCGACGCGAGCGCGAGAAAGATCCCGTGCGCCGCGCCGTTCGTGACCAGCAGCGATTCGCGATGCACCGGCATGTTCAGCGACGCGAGCCACGCGGCGCCGGCGTCGCGATGCGCGTCGAGGCCGGCGATCGGCCGGAACGAACGGATCCACGGCTGATCGTCGGTGCCGGCCAGCGCCGCACATACGCCGCGCCACGCGGCATCGTGTTCCGGCGTATGCACGATGCGGGCGATCGAGAAGTCGACCAGTTCGCGCTCGGTCGTATCGAGGATGTAGTTCGACATCGATTCGGTCACGCGCGCGGCCACGAAGCTGCCGCGGCCGACCTCGCAGCGGATCAGCCCCTGGCGTTCCAGCTCCTTGTATGCGTTGGTGACGGTCTGCACGCTGACGCCGAGGCTCGACGCGACGTCGCGCTGCGGCGCGAGCCGTGCGCCCGGCGCGAGCGCGCCGTTTTCGATGTCGCTGGCAATCGCCTTCACGAGCCGCTTGTATTTCGACTCGATGCCGTGCACCGCGCCGATCGCGTCGCGCCAGCCTGCCGATACCTCGGTCCGTCCCATCTCGATGTCTCCGTCGTGGCTTCCGCATGGTCGCTCAGAAAGACACCCCGAAAATATTGTCCTAGTGCAATCGCGCGCGAAAGCAGGACTTATGGGTCGAATCGGCGGCGCAATCGGCGTGCCCGTATGAGTACGGGGCCTCCGGCACTTTTATCGACGTCGCGGGACGCCTGCGTCGCAGAATGCGCGATGCCCAGGGATCGCCCGCGTGCCGACCATCCTGCCGTCGTCGAGTGCCGCCGCCGACGTGGGGAGCGGCATGCGAGGATGAGGTCGACACGCATGGAACCGCCCGCGCGCTCGCAGTGCCCCCGATTTGCACGCCACGGTCGTTTTGCGAAGTCCGGTTTTTCCCGAGCCGGGGCTTCGAATTTACTGAACGCGCGCGCCGTGCTGACGGACCGTTCTCGTCTGACGATTCAATATGGTCGGCGCGCCGGCGGCCCGGGATCGTCAGCCTTGCCGCCCGACCATGGCCGGCACGCCGCCCGGATGGCTTCAGACGGGCCGGCCGTGCGCATGCGGCATGTCGTCCGAGTGTCATCCGGATGATCGAAACCGATAGTTTGCTATCGAATGTTTTTGCCCTATCATCTCGCCCATGACCAATCTGCACGACCTCCGCCTCGCCGTCAGCAGCCTGCTCGTGCTCACCGCGCGCAAGTGGCGCCGCACCAGCGACGGCGTACTGACTGCGTACAACGTATCCGAGGCCTGCGCGACGCCGCTGCTGATCGCCGGCCGCCTCGGCGAAGGCGTGCGGCAAGGCACGCTCGCCGAGCACGTCGGCATCGAAGGGCCGTCGCTCGTGCGCCTGCTCGACCAGTTGTGCGCGGCCGGCCTCGCCCGCCGCGACGAGGATCCGCACGATCGCCGCGCGAAGACGATCTCGCTGACGGCCGCCGGGCGCGCAATCACCGCGAAGATGGAGGAAGACCTGCGCGCGCTGCGTGCACAGGTGCTCAAGGGCGTGTCGCGCGCCGATCTCGAAGCGACGCTGCGCGTGCTGAACGCGTTCAACGCGGCCGATCCGCATCCTTCGGCGTCGCACCCGTCCCGCCCCGTCGACTCCGCGTCATGACCTATCCGAGCCTTCGCGACTGGCTGTTCTCGGGCAAGACGTTCGCCGCGTCGATGCTGGCGCTGTACCTCGGCCTGTATTTCCAGTTGCCGCGCCCGTATTGGGCGATGGCGAGCGTCTACATCGTGTCGAACCCGTTCGTCGGCGCGACGCGCTCGAAGGCGCTGTACCGCGCGCTCGGCACCGCGCTCGGCGCGGCCGCCGCGATCTTCTTCGTGCCGCCGTTCGTCGAGACGCCGCTCCTGTTCAGCATCATCGTCGCGACCTGGTGCGGCACGCTGCTGTACCTCGCGATCTCCGACCGCACCGCGCGCAGCTACGTCTTCATGCTCGCCGGCTATACGATGCCGCTGATCGCGCTGCCGACCGTCACCGATCCGTCCACGGTGTTCGACGTCGCGATCGCGCGCACCGAGGAAATCGTGCTCGGCATCGTGTGCGCGAGCGTGGTCGGCAGCACCGTGTTTCCGAACCGGCTCGCGCCGACGCTGATCGAGCGCACCGACGCATGGTTCAAGGACGCCGCGTTCTACGGCCGCGAAACGCTGTCCGGGCATCTGGCCGGCAAGGCGCTGTCCGCGTGCCGGCAGCGGCTCGCCGCGACGATCACCGGCCTCGAATTCCTGCTGAGCCAGCTGGGCTACGACCATGCGCATCCGCGTGTGCTCGCGCGCGCGCAGGCGCTCGCGGGCCGGATGCAGTTGTTCCTGCCGCTGATGTCGTCGCTCGCCGATCCCTTGATCGCGCTGATGCGCGACCTGCACGTGCGTCCGCCCGCGCTCGACGCACTGCTGGCCGACGCCGCGAAGTGGTTCGACGCGCCGCTGCCGGCCGTCAAGACCGGCTCCGACGGCGACATGGCGCACGATCCGGTCGCGGACGACCTGCGCGAGCGCATCGCCGCGCTGCAGCCGCCCGACAGCGCGCTGGCGAGCTGGGACGGCGCGCTGCTGTCGAATGCGCTGTGGCGGCTGCGCCAGGTCATCGACATCTGGCAGGACTGCCGCTCGCTGCGCGCGCTGATCGCGAACGAGTCGGGCGTGTGGCAGCCGCGCTACCGGCACTGGAGGCTCGGCGGCACCGAGCGCTTCTTCGATCGCGGGATGATGCTGTTCTCGACGCTGACCGTCGTGTTCGCGATCGTGTTCGCGTGCTGGCTGTGGATCTCGTCCGGCTGGCACGACGGCGCGGCCGCCGTCACGCTCGTGGCCGTGTCGTGCAGCTTTTTCGCCGCGCTCGACGAGCCGGCGCCGCTGGTGTTCAAGTTCTTCCTGTCGACCGCCGCGAGCGTCGTGTTCGCGGGCCTGTACCTGTTCGTCGTGCTGCCGCACGTGCACGATTTCGCGATGCTCGTGCTGATGTTCGCGGGCCCGTTCATCCTGATCGGCACGCTGCTGCCGCGCCCGCAGTTCAACATGGTGACGATGCTCGTCGCCGTGAACACGGCCACCTTCATCAGCATCCAGAGCGCGTACGAAGCCGATTTCTTCGTGTTCCTGAACAGCAACCTCGCGGGCGTCGCCGGGCTGCTGTTCGCCTACGTATGGACGCGTGCGACGCGCCCGTTCGGCGCGGAACTCGCGGTGCGGCGCCTGCTGCGCTCGGGCTGGGAGGACGTCGCGCGCGCCGCGTCGACGCAGCCGCTCGACGATCAGCGCAACCACGCATCGCGGATGCTCGACCGCGTCACGCAACTGCTGCCGCGCCTCGGCGCGTCCGACGACCATCGCCACCCGTCGATCGAGAGCTTCCGCGACCTGCGCATCGCGCTGAATGCGCTCGACCTGCGCCGCTCGCGCCGCCGCCTGTCGGGCGACGTGCCCGACGCGATCGATCGCGTGCTGGCCGGTGTCACCGATCACTACACGCGCTGCGCGGCCGCGAACGCGCGCCAGCCCGCGCCGCCCGCGCTGCTCGCGACGATCGACGACGCGCTGCAGCGCGTGGCCGGTCGCACCCTGCCGGGCACCGCGCCGGCCGACGGCGCGCCCGCACCCGCGGCGCCAGCCACGCATCGCCGGCTGCGCGACACGCTGCACGCGCTCGTCGGCCTGCGCCTGTCGCTGTATCCGGCCGCGGCCGCGCAAGCGCCTCAGGCGCCGGACGGAGCGCGCGCATGAGCCGGCTTTCCACCCTGTCCTTCCGACCGCGACCATGATCGGCGAAATCGATATCTTCGGCGTGTTCGTGCCGGCCCCGCTCGTGCTGATGCTGATCGCTTACCTGATCAACATCGTCGTGCGCGCGCTGCTCGAGCGCGTCGGCTTCTACCGCCTCGTCTGGCACCGTTCGATCTTCGACCTCGGCATCTACGTGTTCGTGCTGGCCGCCGTCGTGATCGTGTCCCACCAACTCGTGGCTACCTAACGTGAAAAAAACCTGGCTCTCGGCAGGGCAAGTCCTGCTCACCCTGATCGTCGTCGTCGTGGCCGGCCTCGTGCTTTGGCGCATCATCAACTACTACATGTTCTCGCCGTGGACGCGCGACGGGCACGTGCGCGCCGACGTGATCCAGGTCGCGCCGGACGTGTCGGGCCTCATCACGTCGGTGCAGGTCGCCGACAACCAGGCGGTCAAGCGCGGCCAGGTGCTGTTCGTGATCGACCAGGCGCGCTACGCGCTCGCGGAGCGGCTCGCCGAAGCGACGCTCGCGCAGCGCCGCGCGACGCTCGCGCAGGCGAAGCGCGAATACGCGCGCAACCTGCAGCTCGGCAACCTGGTCGCGAGCGAACAGGTCGAGGAAAGCCGCACGCGGGTCGAACAAGGCGAAGCCAGCGTCGCCGATGCGCAGGTGTCTCTCGACACCGCGAAGCTGAACCTGCAGCGCACGACGATCGTCAGTCCCGTGGACGGCTACCTGAACGACCGCGCCCCCCGTGTCGGCGAATACGTGCCGGCCGGCCGCGCGGTGCTGTCGGTCGTCGACCGCAACTCGTTCCGCGTCGATGGCTACTTCGAGGAGACCAAGCTGCGCGGCATCCATATCGGCCAGCCGGTCGACATCATCGTGATGGGCGAGCCGCATGCGCTGCGCGGCCACGTGCAGAGCATCGTCGCCGCGATCGAGGATCGCGACCGCACGCAAGGCGCGAACCTGCTGCCGAACGTGAACCCGGCGTTCAGCTGGGTGCGGCTCGCGCAACGCGTACCGGTGCGCGTCGTACTCGACGAGGTGCCGGACGATTTCCGGATGATCGCAGGCCGCACCGCGACCGTGTCGATGCGCGGCGCCGAATCGCGCCGCGACGACAATGCGAAACCGGTTGCCGCCAGCGCCGCGGGTGCGGCCTCGACCGCATCCGGTACGGCCGCGAGCGCCGTGGGAGCATCGCAATGAAGCGGCACCGTCTGCGCGTCGCGGCGACGCTCGCCCCGCTTGCGCTCGTACTCGGCGCGTGCAAGTCGGTCGGCCCCGACTACAAGCTGCCGCAACAGGCGTACGTCAATGCGCCGCTCGCGAACCATGCGCTCGACGACGCGAACGGTGCGCTGGTGTCGCGCGACGCGGTGCCCGGCAACTGGTGGCAACTGTACGACGACCCGGTACTCGACGGGCTCGTGCGCGATGCGCTCAAATCGAACACCGACCTGCGCGTCGCCGCGGCGAACCTCGCCCGCTCGCGCGCGGCGCTGGCGGTCGCGAACGAACAGGGCGGCTTCTCGGGCCGCGCGGAAGCGGCCGTGCAGCGTGCGCAGGAATCGGCCGAGCAATACCTGCTCGAAAACAAGCTGCCGGTCGTCAACGAAGGTACGGTCGGCATCAACGTGTCGTACGAACTCGACCTGTTCGGCAAGCTGCGGCGCGGCGTCGAAGCCGCACGCGCGGACAGCGAGGCCGTCAAGGCGGCCGGCGACCTGGCGCGCATCACGGTCGTCGCCGACGTCGTGCGCGCGTACGTCGAAGGATGCTCGGCCGGCGACGAACTCGCGATCGCGAAGCAGTCGCTCGCGCTGCAGCGGCAGCGCGTCGCGCTGTCGCAGCGGCTGCGCGACGCCGGGCGCGGCAACCAGACCGACGTGACGCGCGGCGTAACGCAGGTGCGCACGCTCGCCGCCGACATTCCGCGCTTCGAAGGCCGCCGCAAGATCGCGCAGTACCAGCTCGCCGCGCTGCTCGCGCGCGCGCCGGCCGATCTGCCGAAAGCCGCCGCCGAATGCGAACGCCTGCCGAAGCTGCGTCAGCCGATTCCGATCGGCGACGGCGCCGCGCTGCTGCGCCGCCGTCCCGACGTACGCGAAGCCGAGCGGCAGCTCGCCGCCGCGACCGCGCGGATCGGCGTGGCGACCGCCGCGCTGTACCCGTCGGTCAGCATCGGTGCGTCGGCGGGCTCGGTCGGCGTCGCCGCCGACCTGTTTTCGTCCACCACGAATCGCTGGTCGTTCGGCCCGCTGATCAGCTGGTCGTTCCCCGTCAACGGCCAGCGTGCGCGCGTGCGCGAAGCCGAGGCCGCGACGGGCGGCGCACTCGCGCACTTCGACGGCGTCGTGCTGAATGCGCTGCGCGAAACGCAGTCGAGCCTCGCAACCTATGCGGCCGACGTGCAGCGCGCGGATGCGCTGCGCACCGCCTACGAATCGGCCCGCAATTCCGCTGCCGAAACGCATCGCCTCTATGCGGCCGGCCGCGAATCGTTCCTCTCCGATCTCGACGCGACGCGCACGTTGACGAGCGTGCAGGCGCAGGTCGCGGCGGCCGAAGGTCAGGTCGCGGCCGACCAGGTGCGGCTCTTCCTCGCACTCGGCGGCGGTTGGGACAGCGATGACGCAACGGCCGCAGCGGACGCCAGCGCCGCCGCTGCGGCACCCGCGACCGGCGCGTCGGCGCCGTAGCATCATCGCCGTCGGCACGAAACGCATGCATGGTGCAACGTGCCGTGACGGTGGGGGTTCCTGATTCGCGCGATGGCATCCGCGACGCAATGCGCACCCGCGTTGGCGGTACACTGGCCGACGCACTTCCATTGATCTTCCGCCGCGGCCGCTCCGGCCGCGGCATCCACCCGGAGAGTCATCATGCGAACCAGCGCCCGCAACCAGTTCGCCGGCCAGATCGACGCCGTCAAACCCGGTGCCGTCAACGACGAAGTCACGCTGCGCACGCAGGACGGCCTCGAGATCGTCGCCGTGATCACCCACGGCAGCGCCGCGTCGCTGGGCCTCGCGGCCGGCACGAAGGCGTTCGCGCTCGTCAAGGCGTCGTCGGTCATCGTGATGGTCGACGTCGACAGCAGCAAGGTGTCGGCCCGCAACTGCGTCGCGGGCACCGTCGCGTCGGTCGCGAAGGGCGCGGTCAATTCGGAGGTCGTGATCAAGTCCGCAGGCGGTGCGGAGATCGTCGCGATCGTCACCAACGACAGCGTCGATCGTCTCGGCCTCGCGCGCGGCACCGCCGCATCCGCGATCTTCAAGGCGTCGAGCGTGATCGTCGGCATCGAGTGATCGCGTAACGAACGCGATGGCAACTCATCGTGCGCCGCGTAGAAGTGCGAACGGGCTCTCGTCCGGGGACTGACGATGACCGCTTCGGCCGATCGCACGCATGAACGGGTGTTGCAGTCGTTGCAATCGGCAGCGACCAACGCCGACGTACCCGACGCGCAGTTGTTCGGTGCACTCGTCGCGGCACGCGCGGGTCGCAACGAACTCTCGCTGCTGGGCTTGTCTGCCGGCCAGTTCGCCGGCCTGCTGGCCCGGCAGTTTCCGCATCTGCGATCGATCGATACCGCCGCGCTCGCGCCGGCGGTCGCGCCGCCACCGTTGCTGGCCGCCCACTCGGCATTCGTCGCGACGCTGCACGCACGGCTGATGGCCGACGCGAATCCCGCCGTCGCCCGCGACGATGCCGACTGCCTCGCCTCGATCATCGCGCATGCATGCCTGCGCCCCGATCATCTGTGGCGCGACCTCGGGCTCGATGGGCGCGACGCGGTATCCGCGATGCTCGAGCGCTTTTTCCCGGCGCTCGCCGCGCGCAACGTCGCTCATCTGCGCTGGAAAAAATTCCTTGCGCAAGAAGTAGCCGCATCGCTCGGCGTGCCGCCCGGACCCGCACCCGGGTGCCCGGGCTGCGAGGATTTCGGTTTCTGTTTTCGTCGAGCGTGATGGTTGTCGCGGCGACGTGCGTGCCGATGTCTGTGGCGTCGCATCGTCAGCCGGAACCTGTCGTTACGCGACGTCGACGCCACCTCCCGCTTTCACGCAACCCGCAGATCGCCGGTATTTCACGCAACGACGACCGAATGTTCGTCAAACGTGCAGGCGGTTGCCGGAGCGCGTTCCGCACCTCCAACAGGATCCGGCGACGAGCGGCTTCCAGTGCGCGAATGCCAAGACGTGCCTCGACGACGTGACGGCACTCCGCATGCCGGGACCGACGATCGGCTGTTTGCGTTTCCCATAAACGGGAACCGAGGCTGATCGCGTAGACTCCGGGCTCCATCAGCATCGCCGCGACCGGTATCGCACATAGCGTCGATCGACGATTTCCACGCAAACATTGCGTAAAACGAATTTCAGATTGACGCGCCGAATTAATCAGTGATGCATATTATTTCGCAATCGAAGCGTCTTGCGCACCAACGTCGATCGATGAACGTCAGTCGTCCGGTTGGGTTGTCTGTTCGACGAGGGAGGTGATGTACCGGCAGGTTTTGCGCCAGGGGAGGCAGTCCCGATCTGCCTCTGTCGAGACAGGTCGGTCTGTCGTGTCATGCGCTGCATGCGACTTGCATGCGGGGAAGCACAGTAGGTTCGACGAGCGTCGTGCGAATTACTCGTTGCTGGCCGCTTGTTGTTCGACCTGCGGCGCGGCGTCGGTCTGGACCTTCGCTTCCGCTTCGGCTTGCGCCGATTGCGGCGCGACAGCGGTCTCAGCCTGCTGCTCGATCTTCGGCTGCTGCGGCGCACCCTTGGCCGATTGTGCCGCGCCCTTGCCGGGGCGGCGAGCCTTCAGACGGCGCGCACGCGCCGCATCGTCGTGCGTCACGCGCCCGGCTTCGTTGCCCTGCAGATCGACGCGCACCGCGTCTTCGACGAGGCAGGACCAGTAGCGGTTGCCGCGGCACCACGTCGACATTGCTTCGCGCAGTTCGGCTTCGTTGAGGCCGACGGCCTGCGCTTCGCGTGCGAGATCGTCCCAGATGCCGACCTTGAGCGGCACTTTGGGGGCCGGATTCTTCGGGAACGCGCGCGGAAACTTCCGCTGCAGTTTGCCGATTGCGACGATGACCGGATCGACCGGCGCCGACGGCTTCGCCGAAGCAGGCTTCGCCCGGTGCTGCGCCTTCGCGCCGGCAGCCGGCTTGGCGCCGCGGGACGGCTGGTCGCCGGACTTCGGCTTCGCGCCGGCGTCCGTCGGCGCAGCCGGCCGCTTCGCGTTGCGCTCCTGCTTGGCCTTCGCTGCGAGCTGCGCCCGCAATTCGGCAAGTTGTTCAAAACCCATAAATTCAATCCACCAGGAATATAAGGTGTGGTTCGTGCGGCCGTGCCGTGCGGCACGAAAGCGTCGCCGCCATGCGTGCGGCCGGCCTGCCGCCGGTGCGGAATACTACGGGGCCGCATCGTGCACGCCACTCTGTTTTCAGGCACCCGGCCTCGATGCCGGACAAGACAGGATTGGAAGTATACCGGTACGCGGGACGGCCGGTTGACTCGCCGGTCTGAATTTGCCCGATCCGCGACGCCGAAAATGCGTCCGCGCGGTCGTGTTGCGCATTATATGGATACGTTTCCGGATGTCACGCCATTCGCGGCTACCACCGGAAATCGGGCTGTGCGTGCACCCGACACGCAGTCTTCCGCGCGACGGCCGTCGAACAGCGTCGTGCCGCATCCGCAACCCGTTGCGTGGCCCGCCGACGTCGCGCGACATACCGACCGTCGTTTGCACCGGCATCGGCGCCCGACTCGTTGCGTCCGCATCGATCGCGTCGCGGACGAAGATATCGGAAAGTGCGTAGTATGGCCGAATCGACTTCGTTGGCAGCATGTCCCCGCTGTTTTTAACCGCGCGCCCGATCGGCTGTGCGCGATCCCGTTGCCTGCGAAAAGACCCGGTTACTAGCGATGGAGCGGATGCATGGTTTCCCAAGACGACACCCCGCACGACGATGTCACGCGCGAGGAGATTCACCATCGGCAGATCGACATGCGCGGCTATCGACGCAGCGATGGCCTATTCGAAGTGACGGCCTGCCTCGCGGACCGCAAGACCAGCGATTTCAAGCCACCCGGCGGCACGCGGACGGTCGCCGCGCTGACGCCGCTCCACGATCTCGGCGTGACACTGGTCTTCGACATCGACATGGTCGTGCGCGCCGTATCCACGTTCATCCGTTCGCACCCGTATGCGCAGTGTCCGGGCGGCGGCGACTCGCTGCAGGCGCTCGTCGGATTGAACATCGGCGCCGGCTGGAACAGCGAGGTTCGCAAGCGCCTGCCGTCCTGCGATACGTGCACGCACCTGAAGGAATTGCTCGGCCCGATCGCCACGACGGCTTATCAGACGATGGTCGGCATGCGGCGATCGTCGCTCGATTACCGCGACGGCGACGGCAAGCCGCTCAAGATCGACAGTTGCTACGCATACGGCGCGTCGCGCGATCTCGTGAAACGTCTTTGGCCCGAATATCACCAGCCTCCGGCGACGGCAAAGGGCAGCTAGCGCGCCGGCATTCGGCCGGTTCGGCGTTTGCGGAACGGCATCGAGCGAACGGCCGCAGAGCCTGCCTTCGTCGATTCGGCGGATCGGCGCCGCCGCATCCGTCATCAGAAAATGCCCAGCGCCAGCCCAGCGGCAAGCCCTGCGCCCAGTTCGGCGCAACGTGCGAGCGCGTCGCGGTCGATCGTCTTCGTCGCGAGAATACGCTCCGGCGTCTGCGCATGCGTGCAGACGATCAGGCCGGGCGCGACGTTTTTCAGCCGCCATCCGGTCGCAATCCGGTCGATCTGGCGCAATGCGTTCTGTCCGTCGCTTCCCGCGCAGATCATCGCCGCATACGGACGGCCGTTCACGCGATCGAGCGCCGCGTAGTAGCAGCGATCGAAGAAATCCTTCATCAGCCCCGACATCGCCGCAAGATTCTCCGGCGTCGCGAACAGGTACGCGTCGGCGGCCAGCACGTCGTCTGCACTCGTCGCGTCCGCGCGCTGCAGCCTGACGTCGACGCCGGGCTGCTCGCGTGCCGCACCGGCAGCCGCTTCGGCCATCTGCTGCGTGCCTCCGGTCATCGTGTGATAGACGATCAACAGCGTCTTCATGGATAGTTGCTCGCGATCGGCTTTGGATGCGCCGACGGTATCGTCGAGTTTGGCCCGATGGCCGGTCGGCACGGATGGACGCCATTTTTCGGTCGTTTTCCGCGGATTGGCCGGTTTCGCGCATTGCAACGATTTCGATTCGCCCGTGCTTGCGGATGCTTCCGGTCGCGCGTTCAGTCCTGCGTGCGATGCGATGCTGTGCCGTCGTCCGGTCGCGCGTAGTACGCGAGGAACATGTCGGCAGCCGATTCCGCCACTTTCTGCTGCTCCTGCGCCGTCAACGGCGGCTGACCCATCGTGATCTGCGGCCAGAATGCGAATGCCTTCACGGCCCCATGCAACTGATGCGCGGCGAACACCGGATCGGCGACCGACAGACGACCGGCGGCCGCAGCCGCTCGCACCCAGATCGTGACGTCTTCCTCGCGCTCGCCGAGGCGTTCGACCATGTCGCGCGCCCGTTCCGGCGAATGAATGGCCGCGCCGATCGCGACACGCGCCAGCGCGATAAACGCCTCGTCGTTCATCAACCGCAATTTGCGGTCGAGCAGCGCGAGCAGTTGCTCGCGCAGCGGCACGTCGGCGCAATAGGTCGGCGAGTTGCCCGTCCGGGTCGCATCCCACAGCTTGTTCAGGATCGCGGCGAAGAGCGTCTCCTTGCCCGGGAAGTGGTTGTAGACGGTGCGCTTCGACACGTCCGCGCGCGCAGCGATGCGATCCATGCTCGTCGCATCGTAGCCCGCCGCAAGAAATTCCTCGATTGCCGCGTCGACAATGGCTGCACGCTTCCGGTCGGTCAGACGCTGAGGGGGAGTGCTGGTATCCATTTGGAAATTTTACACCGGGCAGTTTACTTATCCCAAAAATAAACTACACTGTTCAGTGTACTTTATTCTCCGGACGAACCGACATGGCATCGCCTCTCGTTTTGATTCACCGCATTCTTGGGTTCGCGGCAGCCCGACGTGGCCGGACGCTGTCCGGCAGTTCGCCGCAGCACAATGGCGAGCGCTTTGCCAATGTCGCACCGCGGCCTGCCGAAGGAGTGGGCAAGACGTTGAGAATCGCGTGGAACATGCTGGTCAACAAGCCGCGTCATACCGTGCCCGCCGGTGCCTTGCCCGTCGATTCGCTGGCCCGCGCGGAGCTCGACGCGGCGCCCGATCGCAGCCTGTACCGGCTCGGCCATTCGACGCTGCTGCTGAAATTGCGCGGCGAATTCTGGCTGACCGATCCGGTTTTTGCCGAGCGCGCGTCGCCGTTTCGGCGCATCGGCCCCAAGCGCTTTCATGCACCGCCGATCGCGCTGGAAGACCTTCCGCCGCTGCGCGGCGTGATCCTGTCGCACGATCATTACGATCACCTCGACCGCGACACGGTGCTCGCGCTCGCCGCAACCACGAGCGTGTTCGTGACGACGCTGGGCGTCGGCGATCGGCTGATCGAATGGGGTATCGACGCGAACAAGGTCCGCCAGCTCGACTGGTGGCAAAGCATGGACGTGGCCGGGCTGACGCTGACGGCGACGCCCGCCCAGCACTTCTCCGGCCGTAGCCTGTTCGACGGCAACAGCACGCTATGGGCGTCGTGGGTGATCGTCGACGACGACCTGCGCCTGTTCTTCAGCGGCGATACGGGCTATTTCGACGGCTTCCGGGAGATCGGCGAGCGCCTCGGGCCGTTCGACGTCACGCTGATCGAAACAGGCGCCTATGATGCGCAATGGCCGTACGTGCACATGCAGCCGGAAGAAACCGTGCAGGCGCACATCGATTTGCGCGGACGCTGGCTGATCCCGATCCACAACGGCACGTTCGACCTCGCCATGCACCGCTGGCAGGAGCCGTTCGAGCGTGTCACGGCGTTGGCGCTCGTGCGCGGCATCGAGCTGTCGACGCCGAGGATGGGCGAGCGCGTCGATCTCGGCGCACCGCATCGTGGTGAGCGTTGGTGGCGTACGGTCGACGAGCGCGCGGCAGCGCCGGCGACGAAATCGCGACGCTGGCAGTTTTGCGCATCGCAGGCGACGAAGTAGTCCACTAGGGCGCTACGTGCCTTCCGGGCCGATGGTGGTGTCGCGATTCCGGGCGGTGCACGCGTTGTTGGCCTCCTCCTTGCACGTCGGCGGGCTGTCCGTCGTTCCGATTACCCGAGTAGAGAAGTCATGCATCCGGTACCCGTCCGATACATACCCGGCCAACGAGACGATGACGTCGGCATCGCGGCGTTTGATCATACAGGCCACCGTTCGACCCGCCGCAGCCGCGAGAACGAGCTGCGACAGACGCTTGCAGAGCGCGTCGCGAAATGGACCGAAGGTGTCGATCACTTCAACACGGCCATTCCCAACCTGAGCTTTCATCGAAGGGAAGCACCAACGCTGCCGATGGAATGCATGGTCGAACCGAGCTTCGGCCTCGTCGTTCAGGGCGCGAAGCGGGTCATGCAAAGCGGGGACGCCTATATTTACGACGCCGACCGCTTTCTGATCACGTCCCTCGATCTGCCTGGTTCGACGCAGATCATCGAGGCCAGCTCCGACAAACCGTTTCTCGGGCTGGGCCTCAAGCTCGATTTCCGCGTCATGGCCGAGTTGATGATGCAAGTCGCACCGGATCA
The DNA here is from genome assembly GCF_001523445.1 of Burkholderia sp. ABCPW 11. Taxonomy (NCBI): domain Bacteria; kingdom Pseudomonadati; phylum Pseudomonadota; class Betaproteobacteria; order Burkholderiales; family Burkholderiaceae; genus Burkholderia; species Burkholderia sp. ABCPW 11. The sequence goes on from NZ_LOVM01000001.1 coordinate 155,763, forward strand.
CGACGATACGCCTGCAGGCCGCGGACTCGTCGTCGGCGACATGACTGAACCGCTCTACGACGCGCTGAACCGGTTACTCGCGCTGCTGGACGACCCGAACGCCATTCCCGTTCTCGCACCGTACGTCGAGCGGGAAATTTACTATCGGCTGCTGACGAGCGATCAGGGCGCCCGGCTACGCCAGATTGCGTCCACCGGCAGTCAGTGCAACCGCGTGTCACGCGCGATCCGGTGGTTGCGCGCGCACTATGACGAGTCGTTGCGCGTCGATGATCTCGCGGCGCAGGTTCAGATGAGCAGTTCGACCTTCCATCACCACTTCCGTCAGCTCACCGGCATGAGTCCGTTGCAGTATCAGAAATGGATACGGCTCAACGAGGCACGTCGGCTGATGCTGGCCGAGCGGCTCGACGCTGCGTCGGCGGCCTTCCGCGTCGGGTATGCGAGCCCAACCCAGTTCAACCGGGAATATAGCCGGCTGTTCGGTAATTCTCCGCGAAGAGATATCGATAGCCTGCGAGGTGGCGCGGACGTCTCGCTATCGATCGTGGCGAGTTATTGATTACGCCAAGCGGCGGTGGAGATGTGCCGGCATTGGAGGGGCTCAGTAAAAGTTCGGATCGGCTGCTCGCATGCGGGTTAAGTGGACAATTCCTTTTCCGGAGACTACGTTGTACTGGTCGCCCCCAGGATTCGTTCCCGCTCCTTCGGCCTGAGCTTCTTCTCGCGATGCGTCGAGATTCCCGGAATCGGGGAGCCGACACATGCGTTGTCACGTGACAACTGGAGCTAAATATCGACGTACGTCGGGTGGATTGGCGACTCGACGCGATTCAAAGGGCACGGATCTTCTGATACGTCGACGACCTTCTGCGGCTCCCCGCCCCAAAACGTATCAAAAACCACAAATCACGTACTAATAAAAACGAATCTGCGCTTGGCCACATCGGTTTTCAACATTGGTGCGCCGAAATAGCATACAGCCCCATTTCTCAGCGTCAACGCGTCCATTTTGCGTGAAACAACATGAAGAATATGGCGCAAGCCATTGCTACACAAGGATTTCCGGCAGACATCGATTTTCGGAGAATGTTTCACGACCCGGCCTGTTTGGATCGTCACATCGAGCCGGCGCACGGATTCAGCGCCAATTGCTGCCCACATGCGCGGTAATCTCGCGCTTTGCGGTCCGCGTACAGCACCGATATTTGTAGCGAAGCCAGCCCCCGCCCTATTGACCGGCATGAGCGGCAACGCCAAAGTCTCCTCATTTAAATAGGGACATATCGACGTCGCTGCGATATCTCCGTAGAGACATGCCTTGGCATTTGCTTAGGGGCGTCGTGTCAGCGTACGGGCGCACGTGCGACGACAGAGTGATCAGCCGCCATCGGATCTGGGCCTCGCCATCCCAGCCGGTCGCGGTCCTTTTCAACTCCGGCCGGTGCGCATCACTTTATATAGCTTCCCGCTGCCCAGCTACCAGACATCGGCTCTTGTTGTCACGTGACAACTCATCGATGCGCTCCCGAGTCCTGCGGACCCAAAGCTACCGACGATGCCTCCTCCGAGCATATGCTTCCTACGCCCTGAGGGTTGGCTCAACCATGACTACGCCTTAAGGATCGCAAAGTCGCTCCGGGGTCGGCTTCGAGGCGTTTGTCACGTGACAACTCATCTCGTTGCCACATCAGCGGACGTCGTCACGGGCCCTAATCGGAATAAAGCAATTTCTCCGCCGCCCGAGTCGCAATCGCGTCAAGGACTTCTCTGCAACGTACATCTCTAGAAAGAATCGAGTGCCAGGCGACTTGTCACGTGACAACTGTCTGTTTTCGCGCCGCAGACAACACACGGGCATGCGTTCATATCGAGCCACGAGTGAGATCAACGCACGATGAGGCGCCAAGTCTCCGTGCAATGGCTTCGTTACTGATGCCAAAGACAGTTGGATTTCTGTTGTTTATTGTTCTTTCTTCAATCTTGATCGATGGCCTTTATCGAATCACTGTCCGTGTATAGCACCCGGCCATTCGGCCTATTTGTCACATAACAACCACAACGATCAATAGAACATTCGTGATGCGGAGCAATTTTCTGGACATTCGAAGAATAACTACATATATTACGCAAAACTCCGTGGAGGAATTCAATGGCTTTCAAGATCGCCGTCAGTAATCAAAAAGGTGGAACTGGAAAGACAACCATCTCCGTCAACATCGCGGCTGCGTTCGAAGCCGGCGGCAATAAGGTCGCGCTGATCGATGCCGACCCTCAAGGCACTTCGGTCCGTTGGGTCACAAGTGGCGAGAACACACTCCCGATGACGGTCCTGTCGCTGGCGCCCGCCGGCCGCGGCATCGGCGGCGAGATCAAGAAGCAGGACGCAAATTTCGACGTAATCGTCGTCGATTGCCCTGGGAACCTCGAAGATCCGCGTATTGCATCCGTCCTCGAAGTGGCGGACTTCTGCCTCGTGCCGCTTTCGCCGTCGCCGGCCGATCTGTACAGCACCGTCGCGATGATCCGCATGATCGAGTCGATGCGCGCCGTTCGAAATCCTCAACTTTCTTCCGCATTAATGCTGAATAGCGTCAATGGAAAAACTAAAATGCGTGAAGAAATTTTAAAAATTCTAAGAGCTGAAGAAATAGGGGAGCATCTGCTCGATAGCCAGATCGCGCAACGCGAGGTCTATCGTCAGACGTTCGCACTGGGCACCACGATCCATCACCACAATCGATACCTGAAGGGCTTGAAGGAAGCCCGCGCGGAAATCGAAAAGCTGGTCACGGAAATGGCCCAATACATCGCGTCGACGCGCGCTACCGGAGCCGCCCATGGCTAAGGACACCTCGAAAGACAAGAAGCCTGCCGGCAACCTGCATCTGGCAGCCGGCCTGTTGCGCGGGCTCGCGCAGGAAAATGCGGCACTCGAGACGCGGCTGCCCGAGCCGGCGGCCGCATCGGCTGCCGTCGTCGAAGCGACGCCCGCCAGTGCCCCGGCAGCAACCGCGCCCGCCGGTACGCCCGATCTGGGCGCGCCGCAGAAAGTGCTGGTCAAGGACTGCATCCCGAACCCGTTCAACCCGCGCGTGTTCTACTCGGAATCGAGCCTGCACGAACTCGCACTGACGTTGAAGCGGGAAGGGCAGATCGAGCCGATCAAGGTCACGCGGCTCCCCGAGTTTCCCGGCAAGCTCGTCGTGATCGACGGGCAACGCCGACTGCGTGCGACGAGCATCAACGGCGACGAAACGATCAATGCGACGTTCCGCACGGATCACACGCCCGAGCAACTCTATACGATCGCGTATCGGGCGAACCACGACCACGAACGCCAGACGATCTTCGACGATGCGGTCGCGTGGAAGCGCCTCCTGGACGAAAAAGTCTTTGCTGACCAGAACACGCTGGCAGAGAAAATCGGCAAGGACAAGGCATCGATCAGCAAGACGCTGTCGCTGAATGCGTTGCCGAACACGCTGCTGGAACGGATGGCCAGTGCGAGCGACGTGGTCGGTCTGCAGGCCGCGTACTTCCTGAAGCTGATCTTCGAACGCCTGGGCGAGCCGACGGCCGACCGGCTGCTGACGGCCGTGATCGACCGGAAGAAATCCGTCCGCGATCTCGAGAATTTCCTGCGGACGCAGAGCGACGGCGCCAAGAAGGCCGGACGCACGCGCTACAGCGTTCGTCATGACTTCGCGCTCGAATCGCGCGCGATCGGCCAATTGAAGACTTATCCGGACGGGCGTCTGGACCTGCAGCTCAAGGGCGTCGACGCATCCCACCAGGAAGCGCTTGCCGACAAGCTCAAGACCGTCATCGACGCGTACGTCGCCGATCTGGCGACGGCCACGTCGAAGTAACGCGCCACCGGCACAAGGCCTCGCCTCCGCGCTGCGTCGCGAAGCCGAACCGCACGACGGTCCGGCGCACGGCACGGTAGCGAGGCCTCGTTCAGTTGCCGGCGAGGCTGCTTTTGAGCAGGAATTCCAGCAGGTCGTCCGAGGTCGGCTCGCCCCAGGTGTCGAGCGCGAGCCATCGGAAGAAGCTGGTCTGCGCCAGCTTGCTCGCCTTCTTTTTCGGCGACAACGTCAAGTCCTTCGAACCCGCCACCGTCTCGTTGTAACGCTCGATCAGCTTGGTCTGGTCGTCGATCTCCAGTTCGCGGAAATACGCACCGGCTTCCTCGACCTTCGCCGCCAGATACTTGTCGCGAATCTGTTCCTGCTTGCTCTGCGCGGATTCCTTCGCCGGCGCGACCGTTTCGGTTCCCTGCCCATCGGCCAGCGTGTAACCGTGCGTCAAAGCCTTGCGGAAATACGCGGCCACGTTGTCGACGGGCGCCGCATTCTTCTTCGTAGTCCGATTGAGCGTATAGGCGATCGCCGCCTTGATGCGCTGCACGCCGTATTGCGTGATCAGCCGGCGCGCTTCCGAGCGCGGAATACCGAACTTCGCGACCTCGTCGACCAGCGCTTCGTTCTTGACGTCGCCGTCTTCGACCGTATCGGTGCTTTCCTTGCGTGTCACCTTGAATTGCACCGCTTCCACGCTGCGGCCGGATTTGTGTTCGATCAGCTCGAGCGTGTGGTCCGATACTTCGTTCACCTCCTGGATGCACGGCACCAGCACCTTGCTCTTGAACAGCTTGTATTCCTTGTACGACTGCGATGCCTTGTCCTGACCGAGAATGAGGTCACGGAATTTCGGCAGCGGAATCTTCGCGGTGATGCCGATCCCTTCGTAGCGCACCGTGTTTTCCCACAGCGCGAGCGAGTGCGACCGCCGGAACTCGCGAGCGATCCGCATATCGATCAACGCGTAGATTTCGGGATTGAGCAGTTCGCTGCGGATCTGGTCGGAGAAGCTGTACTTCAACACCGATTGCTCGAGTTCGGCGCCGGCGAGCAGGCCCGACGCTTTCCAGACCGTCGAACGGTCCGCGGCCAGGTAGTCCCAGTTGACGACGGTACTGATCAACGAGTTGACCGTGTCCTTCACGTACTTCGTGTTGTTGCTGTTCAATCCGCTCTCGTGCGACAGCGACGCGATCGAGATCGAGAAGCTCGTCCGGCCCGGTTCGAACGCCTCCTGCCGCAGCGCGTTCTTGATCAACGAGCTGAACATCTTGCGCTGCTGCAGACCGATCTTTCCCGACTTCGGTGCGATATGAATCGCCTGGACCGCCTTGCGCAGCAAGTCGGGAGGCTCGGGTGTCTGAAACAGCGAAACCTGTTTGTCTGAGCCTTTGCTTGCGGGCTTGCGCGGCATCGTGGTGTCCGGGTAAGGTTGCCTTATTGAAAGCGGACTTTATACCTTTTCGTGCCGCGGAGCAACGTCCTCGTTCCAGCATCACTTTCACTATCCGGCCTAACTACCGGATATAAAAGGAAAAACCTCGGCTGCGCGATTCGTGCGGGGCCCCATATCCGTCTACCTTTTGGTCAAAAAGCCTCCCAAAAGCCGCTACCTTTCCCGGGTGGACAGAGAAACCCGGCACAAGATTTGCCACCGCGAAGGTAGCCATCCATGGGAGAAAATGAGCGGAATCGAGATCGCCGGAAGGATACGTGGTGCCCTGCAACACGACCGAGGTTTCTCCCATAAATTGCTACCTTCATCGATTCCCATAGGAGGCTACCCGTCAGCACCGTCGACGGAATTGTTTTTCGTCCTGACGGTAGAAAACGCTCCCATAAACGGCAACCATCTATTTTCCCCATAAAAGGTAACCTGTCCACGGCCTCGGCCCTGTCTATGGGAACGCTTCGCGGGATCCTTGTGCAAAAGGCGCCGAATTGATCAAGACCGACTCCCATGAATGGGTACCTTCGAGGCTTCCCATAACTGGCTACCCTACGAAAATCGCTGTGCCAATATCCAACTACCGACCGAGAAAAACATCCCAGAAAAGGCTACCTTCATGGGTTCCCATAGACGACTACCCAGCGCGATCTACGGTCGATTTCCCATAACCGGATACGTTCGTCCCATATCCACAACCCTGATTCCCCACAACCCGGTACCCCAAACCCCAAATCCACAGACCTGAAACCCCATGTCCTTCCACCTGTGCTCCCATAAATGGGTACCGAACACCGCTCAAACCCTTACCCGACAAGGCTGTGAGCCGTCTAAAAGTAGTTAAAGAAGTAAACGTGGTTTACCAAAGATGTAAACACACGTGTGCTTGCACAGAAAGACGAACCCCATAAACCGCTACCAATGGGAGCCGTCTGTGGGATACCAAACGCCCGGAACGCTCGACTCAGGCTGACGTGGCCCCCGTTTGAGGCCTGTTCCGGGACGACTTCAAGCCTGACAAGACTTCCCGAAGAGGTGAGCGCCCACTCACAAATATCGAAACGTAGAAACCTATGGGAAGAAATCCCCGGATTCAGCGTAGAGGTTCCCGTTTATGGGACCCAAAAACTTGCCCGGTGACCCTCTTGGCACCTGTGATTGACCGGCGGCATGGATCCCTCGCTTTCCTCCACTGCAGTTCGAAATCATCCCGGATTGCCTGCGAGTGGTTTTTTGTACTCGCGCCGCATCGTCTGCGGACAAGTTTTGTCGATCGCCTGTGATGCCGCTCGTCAAATTTAGCCTGTGGACTGTGCCGCGAGGAATCCGCGCCGGGCTGTTTTTCATCTCCACGCCCATCCGTTTTTCTACCTTTGGAGCCCCCACCCGGGAAGTCGTGCTGTACCCGTCACAGGCAACGAGGGACCCACACGAGGCTCGAAAACGAACCGGGTGCCGAAATGCCCCCGCACAGAGTGGGGCCGCCGGGGACGATCTTGACGGGATGCATCGAGATCGTTGCGAGCCAACGTGAAGATGCCGTCGGTGCCGAAGCTCACCGTAATCGAATTCCACGATGCTCCCGGACATGCTCACCTTTCCGAAAACCGGAATCCCGTAAAAGCTCACCGATCAAGCGAAGCACAGGTATCAGCAAGCTGTGTAGATTGCCGTTCCGTCCGCCAAAGCATCATCGACGGGTGCAAACAAGAAACGATCAGCATCCCCATACGTGACGCCCGATGCGTCGGCAAGCCCGGTCGTCGCATGGGCAGACCGGCCTTCACAGAGCCATGTGCACATCCGCGAGACGAGCGCTGCTCGTTCACGATGGATTTCGGCCCATTCGTGTAATCAATCATGCGACGTCTTCACCGCTCGCACAGCCCCGCCATTTTCGTCAGACCTTGCCAGTCGACAACAAGCCGTGCCTCCACGGCTAGCCTTCTGCATTGCAAGGCGGCAACGGTTGCCGGACGAATCGCCGCATGCCGCAACGACGCAACATAAGCGTGATCGCCGACGACGCGAATCGTGGTCGTTTATGGGAGGAACCGCCGTTCGAGCCGCGTCGAACGATGACGCGACGCACGGATCGACTACTGTGCGGCGATCGTGCAAGCACGACGATACCCACGTCGCGCACGAGTGTATCGATATCACCACCAGTGAAACAGCCGTCGGCGCCGCGCGTCGCCGCGTGCCCAACGATTTCCGTCATCGAACCCGCGAACCAAGGGTCTCCCATACGTGTATCCCAATTCCGTCAGCACGTTGGCGCCACATTTTTTGCGACACGGTTATGATGCTCTGGTCCTGACCGCGACATGACGACTGGTCAGGGCAGGGGCGGTATCTCGATGGTTTTCAAACCGTGATGGTCATCAAAAAAGAGAGTTCAGCGATGCGAATCCAGATCAGAAAACTCACGCTGGCTGCGACTGCAGCCGCTTTCCTGTTCGGCTCGGCCGTTCCGGCGTTTGCGCAGACCGACGCCGCCAGCGCACCGGCTGCACAGGACGCCAAGGCCGCGAAGAGCGAAGCGCGCAAGGCGGCCAGGGCCAAACGCAAGGCCGAGCACAAGGCTGCGCGTGCGAAGAACACCGCCGAGCTGAAGAAACTCGAAGACGCCGGTTACAAGCCGGCGGCCAATGATCCGAACTATCCGCAGAATCTGCAAAACGCGGAAAAGAAGGCCGGCGCCGCAGCCAGCCAGTAAGTCAGTAAGCGTTGTCCGGCGGCAAGCCACGGTTCGATCCGCGGCTTGCCGCGTGCGTCGCGGTCGCGATGCACGAAGGCAAGCACGTCCGAACGTTTACCCGATTCGATTCGGAATCCTGCCTATCGTGAAGAGGCACGGCACGACACGCATGCAGCTGCTGTCAGCGCCGCCCGCCCGACGCAGTAGCGCTTCCCGTTGCCTTCAACCAGTCCTTGAACGCGCGTACGGCGTCGTCGTCCGCCCGCGCCGACGCCACATACGTGAAGTAGCGCCACGGCGGCAGCGCCGGTTCGCTGAACGGCTGAACGAGGCGGCCTTCGGCGATGTCGTCGGCCACGAGCGCGATCGGCCCCATTGCGACGCCGAGACCGTCGAGCGCGCCTTGCAGCGTCAGGTAGAAATGCTCGAGCGTGAGCGAGTGTCGCGGGACGAGATTCGGGTGCCCGGCCGCGGCGAGCCATTCAGGCCACATGCCCGGATAGGTTGCCGCGTGCAGCAGCGTGAAGCCCGCGAGATCGGCGGGCGTATCCAGCGACCGGCCCTCCAGCAACTTCGGCGCACACACCGGCAGCCGGATTTCGGACAGGAACTCTTCCGCGACGTATCCATCGATGGCCTGCGGGCCGCCGCGAACGATGAGGTCGACCTTGTCGCGCAGCTTTTCGATCGGCTCGTTCGACGTCGACAGCCGCACCTCGATAGCCGGATGCGCAACCTGGAACGACGACAGCTTGGGGACGAGCCAGCGCAGCGAGAACGTCGCGGGCGCGCTGACGCGCAGTACGCGCTGCTGTGCATGGCCGAAGTGCTGCGCGGTGGCGAGTGCGATCCGGTCGAACGAAGCGCCGACCTCGGCGAGGTACGCGCGCCCGGCCGCGGTCAGTTCGACGCGCCGGTTGTGGCGTTCGAACAGCGGCCGGCCGAGCCATGCTTCCAGTTGCTGCACATGCCGGCTGATCGCGCCGTGCGTGACGCACAGCTCGTCGGCGGCCAGCGTGAAGCTGCCGAGCCGCGCGGCGGCTTCGAACGCGCGCAGCGAATTCAACGGAGGGAGTCGTCGGGCCATTGCATCGGTTCGCGTGAAATTTACTCACACGATGGTTCAGGTTTAATCGTTTGATCGGGCGATTCGGCTACGCCAATATGGCACACAAACGGCCGACCTGGGCTGAACAAGTGTCTGAATTTCTCACATGGAGTACGGAACATGCCGAACGTGGTGGTCGTGGGCGCCCAATGGGGCGACGAAGGCAAGGGGCGCATCGTGGACTGGCTGGCGGCACAGGCCGATCTCGTCGCGCGCTACAACGGTGGCCACAACGCGGGTCACACGCTGGTCGTCGGTGGCCGCACGTACAAGCTCGCGCTGCTGCCGAGCGGCATCGTGCGCGGCAAGCGCGGCGTGATCGGCAACGGCGTGGCGCTCGACCCGGAAGCGCTGCTCGCGGAAATCGGGCGAATGGCCGCGCTCGGGTTGTCGGTCACGCCGAACAACCTGTCGATCGCGGAGAATGCGACGCTGGTGCTGCCGATTCACCGTGCGATCGATCAGGCGCAGGAGCGTTTGCGCCGCGAACCCATCGGCACCACGCTGCGCGGGATCGGGCCGGCCTACGAGGACAAGGTCGGGCGTCGCGGGCTGCGCGTCGGCGATCTCGCGGAACCGGGCGGGCTCGCGGCCAAACTCGACGTGCTCGTCGACCATCACAACGCGTGGTTCCGCGGCTTGGGGCTCGACGCGTACGATCGCGACGCGATGCTGACGACGCTGGTTGCGCTTGCACCGAAGATCCTGCCGTTCGTGCGTCCCGTCTGGGCCGACCTCAACGACGCGGCCGATCGAGGCGAGCGCATTCTGTTCGAGGGTTCGCAGGCCGTGATGTTGGACATCGACTGGGGCACGTATCCGTTCGTGACGTCGTCGGGCACCGTCGCGTCGGCCGCGGCGGCCGGCACCGGGCTCGGTGCGGCGAAGCTCGGCCACGTGCTGGGTGTCACGAAGGCGTATGCGACGCGGGTCGGCGGCGGTCCGTTCCTCACCGAGCTGACCGACGCGACCGGCGAAACGCTGCGTGCGCGCGGACAGGAGTTCGGCGTCAATACCGGCCGGCCGCGACGCTGCGGATGGCTCGATGCCGCGCAACTGCGTCAGGCCGTGAGGGTCTCGGGCATCGATTCGCTGGCGCTCACCAAGCTCGACGTGCTCGACGGCTTCGAGTCGATCGAGCTGTGCGTCGGTTACGAATTCGACGGCGTGCGTGTCGACCATCTGCCCGCGAGCCTCGACGCGCAGTCGCGCGCGAAGCCGCTCTACGAACGGTTCGAAGGCTGGCAAGGCTCCGTGAAGGGCGTGCGCGAGCGTGCGGCGCTGCCCCGAGCCGCGCAGGATTTCATCGCGCGCATCGAAGCGGTGGCGGGCGCGCCGGTTTCGATGATCACGACCGGCGCGGAGCGCGACGATACGATCGTGTTGTGCAATCCGTTCGATGCGGCGGGCGCCGCGTAACGCGCGAGAGACGCGAAGGGCACCGATCGCGAGGGGCTCATGGTCGGCGGGTGGTTTTTGCCGACCGCTTCCGTTGGCTGTCGGCACCTTCGATACGCATGTACGCGCGGCTCGGCGGCACGATTCCGCATCCGGATCGTGCCGCATACGGCGAACTGGACACGCCTGCAACGCTGCTGTACTGTTCCGCACGATTCGCGCCAGACCGGCGTGTGCCGGCGGCACGGTGGCGCGACGTGACAATCCCGGGGACAGGTCGATGGACACGTTACAGATGATGCGCATTTTCGTCCGGGTCGCGGAGGAGGGCAGCTTCACGAGCGCGGCCCAGCGCCTGGACATCACGACGGCCTATGCGTCGCGCTCGGTCGCGCAACTCGAAACGCATCTGCGCACGCGGCTGCTCAACCGCAGCACGCGCCGCATCGCGCTGACCGACGCCGGGCAGCGCTATCTCGACCGCTGCCAGCGTATCCTCGGCTATATCGACGAAGCGGAAGCCGAGGCGGCCGATGCACAGGCGAAGCCGTCCGGACGGCTGCACGTTCACGCGACGACGAGCTTCGGCCAGTCTTACGTGGTGCCCGCGGTCGTGCGCTACCGTGAGCGCTTTCCGTCGGTCGCGGTCGAGCTGACGCTGTCGCAGCACGTGCCCGACATCATCGACGAAGGCTACGACGTGTCGCTGCAGCTGAGCACGACGGAGCTGCCCGATTCCGGGCTGGTGTCGCAGCGGCTCGGCGACGTGGGCAGCGTGTTGTGCGCGTCGCCTGCCTATCTGAAGACGCGCGGCACGCCGCGCACGGTGAGCGATCTCGCCGGCCATGCGTGCCTGCAGATCGTCACGCCGCTTTTTCCGCGCGACCGCTGGCATCTCGACGGCCCGAACGGTCGCGAAACGTTCGAACTGCCGGTGCCCGATTTCCAGGTGAATATCGCCGATGCGCTCGGCGCCGCGCTGCGCGCGGGGCTCGGGATCGGCTCGCTGCCGATACCGGCTGCGCTGCCCGCGCTCGCGAGCGGCGCACTGGTGCGCGTGCTGCCCGACTACCGGCTGCAGAAGCTGACGGTCTATACGTTGTATGCGTCGCGTCAGTATCTCGATGCGAAGATCCGCACGTTCGTCGATTTCCTGCGGGAATGCGTTCCCGAGCTGCTCGCCGCCGACGAGGCCGCATTGAACGCTTGCTGCCCGTCCCGTCACTCCTGATTTACGCAAGGCCTGATTTACGCAAGGTCGGTATCGTGAGTACCGACCACCGTCTTCCGGCTCGATGTAATTGATTCGGAATCCTGCATTAAAACCGGGAGGCGAATGCATGTGCACACGGACGGTTCCGGACAACGCTGCTCGTGCCGGTGGCAGGTCCTTATGAAAACGCTTGCTTTCGATATCGAACATCGTTGGTTCGGCGTGCGGCGGCCGCCTTTTAGAATCGGTTCGACCTGCTTCATCGCCTGCGCGCGCTCCCGCTCGCGCCCACTTCATCGAACCCGAAACGACATGGCAGATCGATACTCCAGTACCCGCCGCCGGCTGCTTCATGCCGGCCTGGCAATCGCGGCAGGCGCCGCCGCCCACTCGGGCCTTGCGCTGGCCAGTGCGGCCGGCACGCGTACGTTGCGCATCGGTTATCAGAAAGGGCCGCTCAGCCTGCTGAAGGCGCGCGGCACGCTGCAGGGCAAGCTCGCGACACTCGGCGTGAACGTCACGTGGACCGAATTCCCGTCGGGCCCGCCGCAACTCGAGGCGCTGAACGCGGGATCGATCGATTTCGGCGATGTCGGCGAAGCGCCGCCGATTTTCGCGCTCGCGGCCGGCGCGCCGCTCGTCTACTACGCGCAGACGCCGGCCGGTCCGGCAGCCGAAGCCGTGGTCGTCGCGAAGGATTCGCCGGTCAAGACCTTTGCCGACCTGCGCGGCAAGCGCATCGCGCTGGTGAAGGGATCGAATACGCACTTCCTGCTGGTCCGGCTGTTGCAGGCCGCGAAGCTCGGTTATACCGACGTCACGCCGGTCTGGTTGTCGCCGTCCGATGCGCGGGCCGCATTCGAGAACCGCTCGGTCGATGCGTGGATCATCTGGGATCCGTTTCTCGCGGTGGTCCAGCAGGCCTTCGGCGCGCGCATCGTCGCGGACGGTACGGGGCTCGTCGAGAACCGCGGCTACTACTTTGCATCGCGCACGTATGCGCAGCGCAATGCCGACGTGCTCGATGCGGCCGTGTCGGAACTGGCGACGATCCAGCGCTGGCTCGATGCGAACCGCGCGCAGGGCGCGGCCGAATTCTCGAAGCTATGGGGGATTCCGGAGCCGGCCGTGGCGCTCGCATTCCGCCGCGCACGCTTCGGTGTCGAGCCCGTCACCCGCGACACGCTCGCGTACCAGCAGCGCATCGCGGACGTATTCCATCAGGCCGGCATCCTGCCGAAGCGCGTCGACGTCAGCCTGGCCGCACCGCCCTCGCTCGCATGAGCCGGGAGCCGGCCCGACGATCGGGTTCGCGGTGAGCAGCGAGCCCGTTGCGATATCCGTTCATGGTGCGACGCGCGACAGCGGTACCGCTTCGCCGCGCAGTCTCGCGACGTCGCGGCCAGGCGCGTCGCCGAACAGCCGCGCGTATTCGCGGCTGAACTGCGACGCGCTCACATAGCCGACGCTTCGGCACGCCTGCCGCGCGTCCATCGCCGACAGGCACATCAGGCGGCGCGCCTCCTGCAGCCGCAGCACCTTCTGGCATTGCAACGGGCTCATCGACGTGACCGCACGGAAGTGATGGTGGAAAGTCGACGGGCTCATCTCCACCCGTCGCGCGAGCGCGTCGACCGCTATCGGATCGAGGTAGTGGTCGCGAATCCATGCGACGGCGCGCGAGATCCGTTGAGTCGTCGAACCGGCGTCGCCGATCTGCGCGACGCGTGTGCCCGACGGGCCGCGCAGCAGCCGGATGAGGATTTCGTCGACGATCAGCGGTGCGAGCAGGTCGAGGTCGTCGGGCTGTGCGATCAGTTGCATCAGCCGCGCGACGGCGTCGACGATTTCGGGCGTCGCGTCGAGCGTGTCGAGCGCGCGGTAGTCGACGGTTTTCGGCAGCCCGTGCGGAAAGACCACCGGCGTGAGCGCCGCGATGCGGTGCGGATCGAGCGCGAGTTGCGCGTAAAGGAACGGTTCGGCCGGGTTTGCGCGGGTCACGCGTCCGGTCACGGGCAGGTCGGCGGTGGCGACCAGCATCCGCGATTCGTCGATCGGGTAGGTCTCGTCGCCGACCCGCATCGACTTCGCGCCTTGCCCGACGATGCTCAGGCACGCGTGGTGCACGCCGTGGTTCCACTGCGGCGACGGCGCGCAAGCGCGCGCGACGCGCATGCCGCGCAACGGGAGGTCGAACATGCCGTCGTGCGGCGCGTACGCAGCGATCAGCGCCGCGAGCCGGGCCGCGGGCGACAGAGCGCGCGTCCGAGCATCGTGATCAGGCGGGTTGCGCGGTTGCGGTGGCGTTTCGGCGTCGATTTCCATGTTGCGTAAGCGGGTGGCGGCGTGGTCGATGCAATGTGCGCGGCTGCGATCCGTTGTCGCGGTGCAGGCACGGCGGTCACATCGTACGGCCAGTTGCGTGCGCGGGATTGCCTAAACCTGTCCGAAATTAGCCCGATCATCCGGACCTGCATGGTCGGCGATCGTGCCGTCGTCGTTGCACGGTGTGCAGCGCACAAATTCGGAAATTAAGGCAAAACAATCGCAGGATCGGGCAAGCCATTTTTCGGTGGTTTCCCTACCATTGCACCTGCTGAAGGAAATGCGATTCAGCGCGCCCGGATGATGCGGGCAACATCGTCCGCGTGATGCGCGGCCGCCGCCATGCCGCGTGCGTCGCCCCGCGAATCGCCGGAAAAGACTCAGGACTGCTATTGAACGATCGTGCATCGGGCTTGCCGAGGCCGGTTTGCGTCCGTTGCAAGCCGGCCCGTGCGTGTCGCACGTGTCGACCGACCCGGCTGAGCCGGTGTCGGTGCCGCCGCATTGGCCGGGCCGTTGGGGGCCGGCTGTGGCGCGGCGGCGGTGCAGGCATACGGGCAGTCGTTCGCGCAGGGAAATCCGGACAAATGGACCAACTTCAATCGATTCGGGCATTCGTGACGGTGGCAAGAGAAGGCGGGTTTCGCCGGGCGGCGACGCGGTTGCGCGTGTCGACGGCGATGGCGAGCCGGCTGGTCGATGCGCTCGAGACGCGCCTCGGTGCGCGCCTGCTTCAACGCAGCACGAGCCACCAGTCGCTGACGGAAATCGGCGAGCTGTATCTCGCGCGCGTCGAGCGGATTCTCGGCGCGATCGACGAGATCGACGGCCGCTTCGTCGCGATGGGCAGCAAGCCGGAAGGCGTATTGCGCGTGGCCGCGCCGGTCGCGTTCGGGCTCAGCCAGTTGAGCGCGTTGCTCGATCGCTTCGTGCACCGGTTTCCGGACGTGCGGCCGACGGTGACGCTGACCGATACCCACATCGACCTGACCGCCGAGGACATCGACGTCGCGTTCCTGACGGACGACATGCCGGTGTCCGGCGCCCATGCGCTGCATACGCTGGCCGCGTACGAATCCGTGCGGGTCGCGGCGCCAGGTTACGTCGCCGCGCACGGAGGCGCGGCTGCGTCGGGCGACTGGCCGGACATCGCGGCCGTGCGGCTGGAGCAGCCGACGGCTGACGACGATCACGCGGCCGGGAATCGATCCGGCGCGACGCCCGGCAATACGGGCGTTGGCCATCTCGAGATGGCGCGGCGGCTGGCCGTGGCCGGCATGGGTGCGACGGTGCTGCCCGCGTATCTCGTCGACGCCGATCTGGCGGCCGGCACGCTGGTGCGTGTTGCGCCGGCCCACCCGCTCGCGCCCGTCACGCTGAAGCTCGCGCATGCGCGCGCTGCGCGTCTGCCGGCCGCCGCTCGTGCGTTCATCGAATTCGTCGGCGCTGCGTTCCGGCCCGCGAGCCAGCGGTCTGGCTGAACCCGCGGCAACGTGAGCCCGCCGGACCGCGGGCTTGCCGTTCTTTTTCGGAAGCAGTTCGGTACACGAACGCTTCGCAGGGTGCAACGCACACCCGCAACACGCGTCCGCATCCGCGGTGGACAGGAAGCTGCAGGTCCGCCGCGCGTCAGGGCCATGAGGAGATCTGGTGATTCCCATTGAAGGTCGTCTAATTGTGAGAGGTCGCTCCATGCGCGTCGAACGGGTTCCATACCGCTTAATCACCGCCGCAACGGCTGCCGTTTTCCTGGCCGCGTGCGGGAAAAAAGAATCGGCACCGCCGCCGCAAACGCCGGAAGTCGGCGTCGTCACCGT